>JANNGY010000471.1:0-2339 GCA_031404095.1 Betaproteobacteria bacterium
GGTCTCGCATCAGGTTGCGGGTGTGCAGTACCTTGTCGCCCAGCAGGTGATTGATCATTTTGCGCATGAGTTGCTTGGCCTGGACCTGTGTCTGCGGGTCGTCGTAGTTATTGTTGGACATGTCGATCAGGGTTTTGCCCGACAATTGTAAGGCATCCTCATGGTGCTCATGGTACGCAGGCCGCGGCATCTCGCAGCGAATCGGGCCGCGTTCTGTCTGGTACACATAAGCAAGCGCGGGATCGAGTGGCGTGAGCGAATCGGCTTCCTGGGTAAGTTGCAGCGCGTAGCCGAGTTCCTGCAGGAGCTTGACTTCAAACTGCCGCAGTACGGTGGCAATGTCCCGCACGCCATTCTTGCCGGGCGCCAGCGCCGCAAGCGCATCCACGGCCACGCCATACGCCTCAAACAGGCCTTCGTGCGGGTCCTCGCGGTGCGTGAGCTTGAGCAATAGTTCGTTCATATAAAAGGCCGACATCAGCCCCGCGCCCGCGAGTTGCGGAATGATGCGATCCTGTTCGACCGATTTGAGCGTTTTCATCTCGGCCTTGCCGAACCAGTTTAGCGTCAGCGCCTGAAACGGATTCAACAGGCCACGCATCGCGCCGTGCGGGCGCTTGGCCCCTTTCGCCACCAGCACTACCCGCCCATGCGAACCGCAAAAGGCTTCCACGATCAGGCTGGTTTCACGATAGGGGTAGGTATGCAGGACATACGCCCGGTCCGACTCGCCGCTTGCCGCCCTCGCCAACTTTGGCGGCTTTACCGCTCCACCGGCCGCGGACAGATCATTCATATCCGTATTGACGGACGAGCGCATCGTCGTCCGCCCATCCCTTCTTGACCCGCACCCAGAGTTCGAGATAGACCTTGCCGCCGAAAGTGGACTCCATGTCCTTGCGCGCATCGGTGCCGATGCGTTTCAACCGTTCACCCTTTTCGCCAATGAGGATCGCCTTCTGGCTAGCCTTTTCAACGACGATGCTGGCAAAAATGCGCCGCAGGCTGCCGACCTCTTCATACTTATCGATGATCACATTGGCGGCATAAGGCAGTTCATCGCCCAATTGGCGAAACACTTTTTCGCGAATGAACTCGGTCGCCATGAAGCGCTCCGACCGGTCGGTGAAATTTTCCGCATCAAATACCGGTGGCGCTTCCGGCAGGTAACTGCGGATGACTTTCTTGAGTTCGTCGAGTGATTTCCCTTGCTTCACGCTGACCGGAACAATGGCTGCAAAATTCGCCCTGCCCTGCATCTCCTTCAGGAACTCCATCAGCTTGGATTTTTCCTTGACCTTGTCGCACTTGCTCACCAGCAGCAGCACCGTGCTGAATTCCGACAATTGCTTGAGTACCGTTGCGTCCGCGTCGGAAAATCGCAGCGCTTCCACCATGAAAAGCGCCACGTCCGCATCGCTGACGGCCTGGTTGACTGTCCGGTTGAGTACGCGATTGAGTGCATTGTCGTGGGTTTTCTGGAACCCCGGCGTATCCAGGAACAGAAACTGGGTTTGCGCGTCGGTCAGGATGCCGGTAATGCGGTGCCGCGTCGTCTGCGCCTTGTTGGACGTGATGCTGACCTTCTGGCCGACAAGGTGATTGAGCAAAGTGGATTTGCCAACATTTGGCCTGCCGACAATGACCACCGTGCCACATCGAAAAGGCGGTTTCATGTTTGTTTTCCGTCGGAATGATTTTTTATATCGTTGAAGGCGCGGGTAGCGGCGTCCTGCTCGGCAGCACGGCGGCTATGCCCCTGCCCGACCGCGCTCACGCCCTGCGACGGGATTTCACAACGCACGTGAAACTCCTGGCGATGCGCCTTTCCCTCGATTCTCAACACCGTGTAGTCGGGCAGCGGCAGCCGCCGGGCCTGCAGCCATTCCTGCAAGCCGGTCTTGGCGTCCTTGGCTGGCTCTCCTTCAACGGCGCAATCCATGCGTTGCGCAAACAGCCGCCGCACCGTTGCGGCAGCCTTGTCGAACCCCGCGTCGAGGAAGATGGCGCCCAGCAGAGCCTCGACGGCATCGGCCAGGATCGAGGGACGCCCGGCGCCGCCGGTCTTGTGTTCGCCCTCCCCCAGGCGCAGCAAATTGCCCAGTTCCAGCGACACGGCAATGTCGGCAAGCGAGGCCTGATTCACCAGGTTTGCCCGCAGCCGGCTCAGGTGACCTTCGGGCAGATCAGGATACTGACCATAAATGAGTGCGGCGATGGCGCAATTCAATACGCTATCGCCGAGGAACTCGAGGCGCTCATTGTGGGGAAAACCGAAACTGCGGTGGGTGAGCGCCTGTGCCATCAGCGCCGGTTGGCGAAACTGGTGCCCGAGCATT
>JANNGY010000472.1:0-2245 GCA_031404095.1 Betaproteobacteria bacterium
GCCGTTGACCATGTTCCTTGCCGCCGATACCACGCCGTTTTTCGGCGGCACGTATTTTCCGAAGACCGCCCGTTACGGATTGCCGGGTTTCGGCGACCTGCTGCGGCGCGTGGCGGCCTATCACCGCGAACAGGGCGCGGAGATCGAGGCGCAGAACCGGCAATTGCTGACGGCGCTCAATTCGCGCGCCGGCGCCGCGCCGGCGGAAGCGCCCTCTTTCACCCGCGAGCCGATAGACGCCGCCCGCCGGCAAATGCAGGATTCATTCGATGCGCGCCGCGGTGGTTTCGGTGGCGCGCCAAAGTTTCCGCATCCGGAGATGATCGAATTCTGCCTGCGGCGCTTTGCGGAAACCGGCGACAGCGACGCTCGCCATGTGGCCGGCTTTACGCTGCAGAAAATGTGCCTGGGCGGCATCTTCGACCAGCTGGGCGGTGGCTTTGCCCGTTATTCGGTGGATGCGGAGTGGGCGATTCCGCATTTCGAAAAGATGCTCTACGACAATGGCCCCTTGCTGCGGCTGCTGGCGGATGCCTGGCTGGTCGCCGAAAACGACGAACAAAAAGCATTGTTTGCGCGTTGCATCCATGAGACCGCCGCCTGGGTGATGCGCGAGATGCAATCCCCGGCGGGTGGCTACTATTCCACGCTCGACGCCGATTCAGAGGGCCACGAAGGCAAATTCTACGTGTGGACGCCGGCGCAGGTACAGGCCCTGCTGAGCACGGATGAGTGGCGGGTGGTGTCGCGGCATTACGGACTGGATCGCCCCGCCAATTTCGAGGGCGACTCCTGGCATTTCAACGTCCTCACGTCCCTGCCCGAGGTGGCCCGCGCGCTCGACGCGCCGTTAGGCCAATGCGAGTCATGGTTGGCGAGTGCGCGAGGCAAACTGTTCGCGGAACGAAAAAAGCGCATTCACCCCGGACGCGACGAAAAGATCCTCACCAGCTGGAATGCGCTGATGATTGAAGGCATGGCGCATGCCGGCCGCATCCTCGGGTGCGCCGATTGGATTGCCTCGGCGCGGCGCGCGCGCAATTTCATCGGCGCCACGATGTGGCGGGACAAACGGTTGCTGGCCACCCACAAGGACGGCAAGACCCACCTGAACGCCTATCTCGATGACTACGCTTATCTGCTGAAAGCGTTGATTGAACTGTTGCAGGCAGATTTTCGCGCGGAGGATGTCGCGTTTGCACAGGAGCTCGCCGGTGTGCTGCTGGACCAGTTCGAGGATAAGGAGCGGGGCGGATTCTTCTTTACCAGCCACGACCATGAGCCGCTGATCCAGCGGCCCAAGCCGGCGTTCGACAATGCGACGCCGTCCGGCAACGGGGTGGCGGCTTTCGCGCTGCAGCGCCTCGCACACCTGACCGGGGAATTGCGTTACGAACCAGCGGCAGTGCGCACGCTGCAGTGCTTTTACCCGGCGATGGAGGATCACCCCAGCGGTCACGGCAGCCTGCTGATGGCGCTGGAGGAAACACTCAATCCGACCCGCATGCTGATCCTGACCGGTGCGGCCGATGCCCTGCCGCCATGGCGGCAGGCACTGGCAAGCGCCTATCGGCCGGACCTGGTAACGCTGGCGATTGCCGACGGATTGCATGGTGCAAAAGATTTGCCGGTGGCGCTGCAACGCCCGCCGTTGCCGACGGTCAACGCGTGGCTCTGCCAGGGCGTTACTTGCCTGGCACCAATGACAGAGTTGGCGCAATTGCAAGCGACCCTGAAACCGCTTAAAGTGTCGCCTGTTCTGTAGATCGAATAATGCAGAAATGACCCGGTATGCAGCCCTGTTGAGCCGGTCGCCACTTGCTCGTGCCGGAACGAAATTTGCCCACCCTCCCTGGAGAACAACATGAAACGCATTTCCCTTGCCGTCCTAGCCACCATGACCGCCGCCATCGGCTTCGTCGGTAGCGCCCAAGCCAGCGAAGAACTGGCCAAGAAGAACAATTGCACCGCCTGCCACAAGATCGAAGGCAAGCTGGTCGGCCCCGCCTACAAGGATGTCGCGGCCAAATACAAAGGCAACGCGAAAGCCGAAGCCATGCTGTTCGACAAAGTGAAGAAGGGCAGCACAGGCGTGTGGGGCCCGATCCCGATGCCGCCAAACGCAGCGGTCAAGGATGAAGATATCAAGACCCTCGTGAAATGGGTACTTGCCCTTAAGTAAGCGGTTGCAAACCAAAATAAAGCCGGTGATTCACCGGCTTTATTTTTGGGCGCGTTCCCTGAC
>JANNGY010000473.1:0-1585 GCA_031404095.1 Betaproteobacteria bacterium
ATGGCCAATCGTAAAAAAGTTGCCGAAATCATCGCCGACAAAGCGTACGTCAATTGCCCGGTTGACATCATCGATCAGCGCCTGGAGGGTGACTACGACAATGGCGTCGGCAAGAAGTGGAAAGACCCGGACTACATGAAGTTCTACAACGAAGGGACCGTGACCTACCCGTACCTGTCGGATGGCATGTGGTTCCTCACCCAGCACAAGCGCTGGGGATTGCTCAAGGATGACCCCGACTACCTGGCGGTGGCCAAACAGGTCAACCAGATCGAGATCTACAAGCAGGCCGCCGCTGCGGCCAAGGTGCCGCTGCCGAAATCGGATCTGCGAACCGCGAAACTGATCGATGGCGTGGTCTGGGATGGCAAGGATCCGAAGAAGTATGCGGCCAGCTTCAAGATCAAGACCTGAGCCGGAAGCGTGACAGGGAGAAAACATGAGTGCCGCTGCGAATGAAATCATCGTCGATCGTCCGCTACGTACGGAATCGCCCCGGGCCGAACCGGCCAAGCTTGCCGTGGTGCCCAAACCGGGCGCCAGCATGAAGCCCGCCCTCATGAAGTGGACCATGGTGTTGCTGCCACCACTGCTCGGGGTGCTGATGTTCCTCGGTATCTGGGCGCTGGTTGCGGGTTCCAGCCCAAACTTGCCCGGTCCGGGCAAGACCTGGACGTCCGCGGTGCAAGTGTTCAGCGATCCGTTCTATCAGAAGGGCCCGAATGACCAGGGCATCGGCTGGAACATCCTGGCCTCGCTGAAGCGTGTCGGCATCGGCTTCGGCATGGCAGCGCTGGTCGGCATCCCGGTCGGATTCCTGATCGGCCGCGTCGCGTTTCTCAACGGCATGCTCTCGCCCATCATCAGCCTGCTGCGGCCGGTTTCACCACTGGCGTGGCTGCCGATCGGGCTGCTGGTGTTCAAGGCTGCCAACCCGGCCGCGATATGGGTGATCTTCATCTCCGCCATCTGGCCGCTGATCATCAACACCGCGGTCGGTGTCTCGCGCGTGCCGCAGGATTACCTGAACGTGGCCAAGGTCCTCGACCTCTCGCCGTGGAAAGTGATCAGCAAAATCCTGCTGCCGGCCACCTTGCCCTACATCCTCACCGGCATCCGCCTGTCGATCGGTGTCGCCTGGCTGGTGATCGTGGCGGCGGAAATGCTCACCGGCGGCGTTGGCATCGGATTCTGGGTGTGGGACGAATGGAACAACCTCAACGTCGAGCACATCATCATCGCCATCTTCGTCGTCGGCATCGTCGGTTTGCTGCTGGAACAGATGCTGGTGTTCATCGCGAAAAAATTCAGTTACGAATATCAGGCTTAGGCGTTATACATATGTCCGATTTCCATTTTATGTCGCACGCGACACCTGGCACTTCCCCCTTCGACGAAGGGGGATGGAGGGGGATTTTCGGTGGGCATCAATATGCGACGACCGCAAATCCCCCTCGGTCCTTGCAGGACGCGCGGCCCACTGCATTGGGCCGCCGCTCAGCAGGCGCACCGCATGCGTCGGCGATCTCCCAGGCGCGCACCCGCCTGGGCCCGGATGTGATGAAGCAACTCGCCGATCGGGTGC
>JANNGY010000474.1:0-8393 GCA_031404095.1 Betaproteobacteria bacterium
TGGGCACCACCGTTGCCACCAATGCACTGCTGGAACGCAAGGGCGAACGCACCGTCCTGTTCATCACGCGGGGCTTCCGCGATCAGTTGCGCATCGCCTATCAGAACCGGCCGCGGATCTTTGACCGGCAGATCAAGTTGCCCGAATTGCTCTACGCGGACGTGTTCGAAGTCAATGAGCGCATCGGCGCGCGCGGCGAGGTCGTCGCCCCGCTCGATGAAATCGCAGTGAAACATGACCTGCGCGCCGCGTGGGACAAAGGCTATCGGGCGATTGCCATCGTCTTCATGCACGGCTACCGGTTTCCGCAGCATGAAAAGCGCGTGGCGGATTTGGCGCGCGCAATCGGTTTCACGCAGGTGTCGACGTCCCATCAGGTCAGCCCGATGATGAAGATCGTCTCGCGCGGAGATACCACCGTGGTCGATGCTTACCTGTCGCCGATCCTCAGGCGCTATGTCGAGCAAATCGCCAGCGAGCTGCCCGGCACACGCGTGATGTTTATGCAATCAAATGGTGGCCTGACCGATGCCCGTCAGTTTCAGGGCAAGGATTCCATCCTGTCGGGACCGGCCGGCGGCATTGTCGGCATGGTGCGCACCACAGCCATGGCCGGCTTTGACAAAGTCATCGGCTTCGACATGGGTGGCACCAGCACCGATGTCTCGCACTACGCCGGCGAGCTCGAGCGCGAGTTCGACACGCAAGTGGCGGGGGTGCGGATGCGCGCGCCGATGATGTCAATTCACACCATCGCCGCCGGCGGTGGTTCGGTGCTGCATTTCGATGGACAGCGCTATCGCGTCGGTCCGGATTCGGCCGGCGCCAATCCGGGCCCCGCGTGTTACCGGCGCGGCGGTCCCTTGACAGTCACCGATTGCAACGTCATGTTGGGCAAGATCCAGCCGCAACATTTTCCACGCCTGTTTGGCGTGCATGGCAATGAGCCGCTCGATGCGGAAATAGTTCGCGCGAAGTTCCTGACGCTGGCGGCCGAGATTGAAGAAGCTACGGGAAGCCGGCCCTCGCCCGAGGAGGTCGCGGAAGGCTTCCTGAAGATTGCCGTCGCCAACATGGCCAACGCCATCAAATTCATATCCGTTCAGCGCGGCCACGACGTTACCGGATACACCCTGAGTTGCTTCGGTGGTGCTGGCGGGCAGCATGCCTGCCTGGTTGCCGATGAGCTGGGGATGACCCGCGTCTATATTCACCCGATGGCAGGCGTGCTGTCCGCATACGGAATGGGCCTTGCCGATATCACCGCCATGCGTGAAAAGGCCGTCGAGATTCCCCTGGCGGGCGACAGCCTTCCCCGGCTGGAGGCCGAACTGGACGAGTTGTCGCGCCACGCCACGGCAGAGCTGGCCGCGCAGGGCGTGGCGACCGCCAGCATTTCCATCAAGCGCCGGGTACACCTGCGCTACGAGGGTACGGATTCCGCGCTGATCGTCAATTTCGACGCCGTCGATACCATGCAGAACGAATTCAATGCCGCCTACCGTAAGCGCTTCAGTTTTCTCATGGAAGGGCGCGCGCTGATCGCCGAAGCGGTCAGTTGCGAAGCGGTCGCCGCTGCCGATTCGCCGATAGCGCATATTGCCGACGATTTGGTCACCACAGCGGCGGCCGCGGCTGACCGGGTCACGATCGTCAGTGGCGGCGAACTTCATGATGCGCCCCTCTACATCCGCGAGCAACTGGCCCCGGGTCAGGAAATCGCCGGGCCAGCCATCATCGCCGAAAAGAATGCCACCACCATCGTCGAGCCCGGCTGGACGGCAACGGTGACACCGCAAAACCACCTGGTATTGACGCGCGCAACAGCCCGCGAAATGCGATATGCCGCCGGCACCCGCGCCGATCCGGTGATGTTGGAAGTCTTCAACAACCTGTTCATGTCGATTGCCGAGCAGATGGGATTGCGACTCGCCAATACCGCCTATTCGGTGAATATCAAGGAACGGCTGGACTTCAGTTGTGCGCTGTTCGATGCCGAAGGCAATCTCATCGCCAACGCGCCGCACATGCCGGTGCATCTCGGATCGATGGGCGAGAGCATCAAGACGGTGGTGCGCAAGAATGCCGGCAAGATGACGCGCGGTGACGTTTATGTCCTGAATGATCCGTACAACGGCGGCACCCACCTGCCCGACGTCACCGTCGTCACGCCGGTGTTCGCCGACGACGCCGAAGAGATCCTGTTCTACGTGGGTTCGCGCGGTCATCATGCCGATATCGGTGGCATCACCCCGGGATCAATGCCGCCATTCTCAAAAACCGTCGAGGACGAAGGCGTGCTGCTCGACAACGTGAAGCTTGTCGCGGGTGGCAGTGGTGGCAATGGTGGCGTCGAGGGCACCGGCGAAGGTGGCGGCAAGATGCTCGAAGCGGAAATGCGCGCGCGGCTGAGCGGTGCCCGCTATCCGGCGCGCAACCCCGACCAGAACATCGCCGACCTGCGCGCACAGGTCGCGGCCAATGAGAAGGGCGTTCAGGAACTTCGCCGCATGGTCGCGCATTTCGGCCTCGATGTCGTCCGCGCCTACATGGGCCATGTGCAGGACAATGCCGAGGAGTGCGTGCGCCGCATCATTGCGACATTGCATGACGGCGCGTTTGCCTACGAGATGGATAACGGCGCGGTGATCAAGGTGAAGATCAGCGTCGATGCGGCCCGGCGCCGCGCCACCATCGATTTCACCGGGACCTCTACCGAGCTCGAATCCAATTTCAATGCACCGTCCGCGGTGGTCTATGCCGCCGTGCTTTATGTTTTCCGCATGCTGGTCGATAGCGACATTCCCCTCAACGCCGGCTGCCTGAAGCCGCTCACCATCGTCATTCCCGAGGGGTCCATGTTGAATCCGCGTCCGCCGGCCGCCACCGTCGCGGGCAACGTGGAAACCTCGCAGTGCATCACCGATGCCTTGATCGGCGCGCTCGGGGTCATGGCGGCCAGTTACGGCACCATGAACAACGTCACGTTTGGAAACGACGAATACCAGTATTACGAAACAGTTTCCGGCGGCACCGGCGCCGGAATTCTGGGAACGCGTCCCGACGGCACGCCGATCGGCTTCGATGGCTGCGACACGGTGCAGGCGCACATGACCAATTCGCGCCTGACCGATCCCGAGATCCTCGAATGGCGCTATCCGGTACGGGTGGACGAACACTCGATTCGCGCGGGCAGCGGCGGCGCCGGCAAATGGAAAGGCGGCAACGGCGCCACCCGGAAAATTTGTTTTCTCGAGCCAATGACAGCGGCGATACTTGCCGGCCACCGGCGCATCCCGAACTTCGGCATGGCGGGTGGCCAGCCGGGCGGCCTGGGCCGAACCTGGATTGAACGTGCGGACGGTTCGCGAACCGAGTTGTCATATTCGGATGAAACACAGGTGAATGCGGGTGATATATTTGTCCTGGAGACACCCGGTGGGGGCGGGTATGGAACGCCAAATTGATCCAGCGCAACCCCTGATTGCGGCGCGTTACTGGCACGCATTTTTCCGTGCAGGAAAATCAGCGGGTTAAGATACACTCCTCGAAATCACAAAATTCGATTGCTTAATTTGTGAGCGCCTATAAAATAGGCGGCCTTCCCTGCACAATCGTGCGCGGTCACCATCCAAAAAAGCTGTTATCCGACTCGTGCAAATCGGCAACATTCTTCTTCGCAATAATCTAATCGTCGCGCCCATGGCGGGCGTGACCGACCGGCCGTTCCGGCAATTATGCAAGCGCCTGGGCGCCGGTATGGCGGTGAGCGAAATGGTGGCATCCGATAGTCGCCTGTGGGCGACAGAAAAATCGCTGCGCCGCGGCGACCACACGGGTGAAACCGAACCGGTGGTGGTGCAGATCGCCGGCGCCGCGCCGGAAATGATGGCCGATGCCGCCCGCCATAACGTCGACAAAGGCGCCCACATCATTGATATCAACATGGGCTGCCCGGCGAAGAAAGTCTGCCGGGTTGACGCGGGTTCCGCGCTGATGAAGGACGAGTTGCTGGTGGCAAGGATCCTTGAGGCGGTGGTCAATGCGGTGCCGGTTCCTGTCACCCTGAAGATTCGCACCGGCTGGAGCCGCGACAACAAGAACGCGCTCGCCATCGCGCGCATTGCCGAGCAGAGCGGCATCCAGTCGCTGGCCGTGCATGGCCGGACACGCAGCGACCTTTACGAAGGCGCCGCCGAATACGACACCATTCGTGCCGTCAAACAAAGTGTCAGGATTCCCGTCGTTGCCAACGGCGACATCGATTCACCGGAAAAGGCCAGGATGGTGCTCGCCGATACTGGCTGCGATGCGGTGATGATCGGCCGTGCAGCGCAAGGGCGGCCGTGGATTTTCCGCGAGATCGCGCATTACCTGCGCACCGGCAAGCATCTCGCGGCGCCGACTTATGCCGAGGTGCATTCGATCGCCAGCGCGCACCTGATGGAGCTGCATGCGTTCTACGGTGACTACCAGGGGGTGCGCATCGCCCGGAAACACATCGGCTGGTATCTGGCCGACCTGCCGGGTGGCGGGGAATTTCGCCGGATGATGAATACGCTGGAAGAAACAGGGTTGCAAATTGCCGCGCTCGACCGGTTTTTTGCGCGCCTGATGGATGGGGAAGCGGCGGCCTTGAAAAAGGCCGCCTAGGGAGCCGCAGCAACAGAATAGAAAAGTACAACAATAAAATAATAATCGGGAAAGCAAAAAAATGAATGTGCAACGCGATAACCGCGACAGTGAACTCTCCGCCTGCGTGCGGAAAATGATGAGACAGTATTTCAAGGACCTCGACGGCGAGGACGTCACCAATATTTACGACATGGTGGTCGCCAATATCGAGCGCCCCTTGCTGGAAGTCGTGCTGCATCACGCCGAGGGTAACCAGACGCGCGCGGCGGAAATGCTCGGTTTGAACCGCAATACGCTTCGCAAGAAACTCAATCAGCACGGAATTGAATAGATCGGTGACGGGTTGACCGTTCAAGCGTGACGAAACTTCCCCACGCCGACCACCCGTAACCCGCCACACCACATCGCTCACTTGATCCCGGGTTTTATCACCTGCCACGCCACCGCCGTTACCCGTCATACACGCCCAATCCAATGTCAAACAATATCCTGCCCATCAAGCGCGCCCTCATCAGTGTCTCCGACAAAACCGGCGTGGTCGAATTGGCCCGCTTCCTGGCAAGTTGTGACATCAAGATTCTATCTACCGGCGGCACGGCCAAGCTGCTGGCCGAAAATGGTGTCAAGGTGGTGGAGGTCGGCGACTACACCGGTTTCCCGGAAATGATGGACGGGCGCGTCAAGACTCTGCACCCGAAGGTACACGGCGGCATCCTGGCACGGCGGGACCTGGCGCATCACACCAAGGCCATGAAGGAGCACGAGATACCGCCCATCGACATGGTGGTGGTAAACCTCTACCCCTTTGCCGCCACGGTCGCCAAGCAAGATTGCACCTTCGACGACGCGATAGAAAACATCGATATCGGCGGCCCGGCGATGGTGCGCGCATCGGCCAAGAACCACGCGTTCGTCGCCATCGTCACCGATACCGCGGACTACGCGAAGATCATGGCGGAAATGAAGTCAACACAGGCATCGCTCTCGGGCGCGACACGCCTGGCGCTGGCCAAAAAGGCCTTTGCCCATACCGCCGAATACGACGGCATGATCAGCACCTACCTGTCTTCGCTCGACGAGGCCGGCGAACGTCGCACCTTTCCCGACAAGCTGCATCTCACTTTCACCAAAGCGCAGGACATGCGCTATGGCGAGAACCCGCACCAGAACGCGGCCTTCTACGTGGAGAAGCATCCGGCCGCCGGCACGCTGGCTCATTTCAAACAACTGCAGGGCAAGGAGCTCTCCTACAACAACATTGCCGACGCAGATGCTGCCTGGCAATGCTGCCGCAGCTTCGACGTGCCCGCCTGCGTGATCGTCAAGCACGCCAATCCCTGTGGCGTGGCCATTGCCGGGAATACCCTGACGGCGTATCTGCGCGCGCTCGAGACCGATCCCACCTCGGCGTTCGGCGGCATCATTGCTTTCAACCGCGAGGTCGATGGCCCCACTGCCGAGGCAGTATCCAAACAGTTTGTGGAAGTGGTACTGGCGCCGTCGTTTAGCGCCGAGGCCAGGAAAGCATTTGCGCCGAAGCAGAACGTGCGACTGCTGACCATTCCGGTCGCCAGGGCCGTTGGTGACGTCGACATGAAGCGCGTCGGCGGCGGGCTGCTGGTGCAAAGCTCGGACGATTTCGATGTGGCGCAGTTGAAGGTGGTTACTAGGCGCAAGCCCACTGCTGAAGAAATGAACGACCTGATCTTCGCCTTCCGCGTCGCCAAGTTCGTCAAATCCAACGCCATCGTATTCTGCCGCTACGGCATGACGCTGGGCGTGGGGGCGGGCCAGATGAGCCGCGTCGATTCGACGAAGATTGCCGCCATCAAGGCGCAGCATGCCGGGCTGTCACTCAAAGGATCGGTCGCGGCCAGCGACGCGTTCTTCCCGTTTCGCGATGGGCTGGATGTGATCGCCGATGCCGGGGCGACAGCGGTGATTCAGCCGGGCGGGTCGATGCGCGATGAGGAAGTGATCGCCGCGGCGAATGAGCGGAATGTGGCGATGGTGGTGACGGGGATGAGGCACTTCAGGCATTGAAATGCGGAACGAACTCAGAGGAATATTGCCTATCGACTTCCGGCTAATTTTGCTCACAAAAATATCATCGGAGCATCACCATGAAAATTACCAGCAGAGGCCAAGTCACAACCCCTTGGGATATTCGCAAAAAAGCGGGTCTATTTCCAAACACCGAAGTCAAGTTTGACTATGTACGCGGCCGTGTCACGTTGACAGCGGTTCCCGACACAAAGAGCCGGGGGCGGAGAATTGTAGACGCGCTTCGTGGTAGTGCTGGCAGAGTGCCGAAGGACATGACAACTGATGCGTTGATGAAGTTGACGCGGGATGTCTAAGCAGTTGTTTCAAAAAAGGCAGTCTAATTTTGCTGGATTTATTCCGGAATGAAGCTCCTCGTCATCGGCTCCGGCGGCCGCGAACATGCTCTCGCCTGGCGCCTCACGCAAAACTCGAACGTGCAATGCGTCTACGTCGCCCCCGGCAACGCCGGCACTGCACGTGAGGACGGCCTCATCAATATCAGCATTAATGCGATACCGGAACTCCTGAAATTCGCGCAGGAGGAAAACATCCACCTGACGGTCGTTGGTCCAGAAGCGCCACTGGCAGCCGGTGTGGTCGATGCCTTCCAGGCCGCCGGGCTACGCATCTTCGGGCCAACCCAACGCGCCGCACAGCTCGAATCCTCCAAGGACTTCGCCAAGCAGTTCATGGTGCGGCACAAGATTCCGACGTCGAAGTACGCCACCTTCACCAATGCCGCCGAGGCACGCGCCTATGTCGAGCGCGAAGGCGCGCCGATCGTCATCAAGGCCGATGGGCTTGCCGCCGGCAAGGGCGTGGTGGTGGCGATGACGTTGGCCGAAGCTCTGCAGGCAATTGACAGCATGTTTGCCGGCAGCGTGGGCGATTCCGGCCACCGCGTCGTGATCGAAGAATTCATGGAAGGCGAGGAAGCGAGCTTTATCTGCATGTGCGATGGCGTGCATGCGCTGCCATTTGCCTCTTCGCAGGATCACAAGCGCATTTTCGATAGCGACGAAGGCCCCAACACCGGCGGCATGGGCGCCTACTCGCCCGCCGCGGTGGTCACGCCCGAGGTGCACGCCCGCGCGATGCGCGAAGTCATCATGCCCACCTTGCGCGGCATGGCGGCGGAGGGCGCGCCATTCAGCGGCTTTCTGTACGCCGGATTGATGATTGACGCGGCGGGTCGCCTGCGCGTGGTCGAGTTCAACGCCCGCATGGGCGACCCGGAAACGCAGCCGATCATGATGCGATTGAAGAGTGATTTCCTGACGCTGGTCGAACATGCCATCGACGGCACGCTCGATCTTATCGACGCCGAATGGGATCGTCGCGCCGCATTGGGCGTGGTGATGGCCGCGGCAGGCTACCCCGAATCGCCGGTCAAGGGCGACGAGATCACCGGGCTGCCGAAATCAACCGACGACGCGCGCGTGTTTCACGCCGGCACCGCCGATCAGGACGGCAAGGTCGTCACCAACGGGGGCCGCGTGCTGTGCGTCACCGCGCTCGGTGACACGGTGAAGATCGCGCAGCAGCGGGCGTACCAGCTACTGGAGCCGATTCGATTCAAGGGCATGCAATACCGGCGGGATATTGGCTATAGGGCGATCGGCCGAAAAACGTAGATCGCCATTTGGCGCACTGTTTCAAGGCAAAATGGCCTGAAAAGCGCACCAGTGCTTGTGTTTTCATCGTGAAATCAC
>JANNGY010000475.1:0-4047 GCA_031404095.1 Betaproteobacteria bacterium
TGCCACGGCAAGCTGAGCTGAAGTCCGACTGACCTGACGCCGGACATCACCGGCCGCAAACCCTGAACCACAGAGCCACAGAGGACACAGAGAATTGAAACGCATTGCATCTTCTCCGTGCTCTCTGTGCCTCTGTGGTTCAAGAATTTCTTCTTTGCTCGACCGGGAAGCAAAGGCGCTATAACAGCTGGGTATCGTCGTCCGCGTATGGCGGATGACAAACACAAAGTATCTTTAGCGCCTCGCCACCGGTATTGATCACGTTGTGCGGCGTACCCGGTGGAATGGTGATGGTGTCGCCGGCGCGAATGGCGAATTCCGTCGCGCCCAGGCGCATTGTTCCCGCCCCCTGGGTGATGTGATAGATCTCTTCTGCTCTGCTGTGAAGGTGCACCAGCGTCATGCCGCCGGCGTCGACGGTGGCCTCCGCGAAACTCATGGTCGACAATCCATGCTGCGACGGGTGCATCAACTCACGGATCAGCGATCCGTCCTTGGTGACGAACGGGGCAATATCAGCGTAGCCGGTCTTCATGGTCTCGATGCTCAGGGTTGGTTGGCGTTCCGTGCCATAATTTTGCCGGACTCCTACCCCGGATTGTGAAATTATCATGGCCGTCAATTACACCGCTCCCACCGCCGAATCCCTGTTGCCGGTCACCGGTGTCACGTTGGGCTACGCCAAGGCCCAGGTAAAGAAACCCGATCGCAAGGATATGCTGGTGATTGCCCTCGAAGCCGGTTCGCGCGCGGCAGGCGTGTTTACCCAGAACCGGTTTTGCGCCGCGCCGGTGCTGGTGTGCCGAGACCACCTGAAACATGGCACCGATATTCGCGCATTGGTGGTGAATACCGGCTGCGCCAATGCCGGTACCGGGGAGCAGGGGCTCGCCGATGCCCGCGCCACCTGTGAAGCCGTCGCCAAAGCGCTGGGTTGCAAACCGAAGCAGGTGCTGCCGTTTTCTACCGGCGTGATTCTTGAACACTTGCCGATGGATCGCATCCTTGGCGGTATCCCAGCATGCGTGGCAAACCGTGCGCCGAGCGGCTGGTTCGATGCGGCCCAGGCCATCATGACCACCGACACCGTGACCAAGGGGGTGTCGCGGCAGATCGATATCGATGGTCACACGGTGACGATCACTGGCATTTCAAAAGGCGCCGGTATGATCGAGCCGAACATGGCCACCATGCTCGCCTTCATTGCCACCGACGCGGTGGTCGGCGACGACGTCTTGCAGGACATCGTCAAGGAAGCCGCCGCCCTGTCGTTCAATGCCATCACCGTCGATGGCGATACCTCGACCAACGACTCGTTGATCCTGATGGCGACCGGCAAGGCCGGCAACCCGCCGATCAACGGTGAAGGCACGGCCGAGTACGGGATGCTGCAGGTGGCCGTGAATGAAGTCGCCATTGCCCTGGCGCAGGCGATCATTCGCGACGGCGAGGGCGCCACCAAGTTCATGACCGTCAAGGTGGAAGGTGGCAAGAGCCGCGAGGAGTGCCTTAAGATCGGCAAGGCGATCGCCAATTCACCGCTGGTCAAGACGGCCTTCTTCGCCAGTGACCCGAATCTCGGCCGCATCCTCGCGGCCATCGGCTATGCCGGCGTGAATGATCTCGACACGGCCAAGATCAGGCTCTACCTGGGTGCGGTGCTGGTGGCCGAACATGGCGGCCGCGCAGAAAGTTACAAGGAAGAGCTGGGCAAAGTCGTGATGAAGGAAAGCGAGATCCTGGTGCGCGTCGAACTGGAACGCGGTATCGAGTCGGCCACCGTGTGGACCTGCGATTTCTCCTACGACTATGTCAAGATCAACGCGGATTACCGTTCCTGATGTTCCCCGGAATCGACAGAGTGCTCGGCCGCATCGAGTCCTTGCTGGAACGTGTTGAACGGCGACTGCCGCCCGCCGATGCCGCGCCGGAATGGAAGAAATTCATCGCTTTCCGCTGGCGGCGCACGCAAACCCTGTTTGGCAATCGTGGGCACCTTGCCGGCGTCGCGCATCCGCACGTCATCACTTTCGACGACCTCAAGGACATCGATGAGCAGAAATCGCGCCTCGAGGCCAACACCCGCCAGTTTGTGCACGGCAAGAGCGCCAATAACATCTTGCTGACCGGCGCTCGCGGCACCGGCAAGTCATCACTGGTCAAGGCCGCGCTTCAGCGCTTTGCAAAGGATGGATTGCGCCTGATCGAGGTCGACCGCGGCGACCTGCTCGATCTGCCGGAAATCGCCGACCTGATCGCCGATCGCCCCGAGCGCTTCATCATCTTCAGCGATGATCTTTCCTTCGAAGCCAACGACCCCGGCTACAAGGCGCTGAAGTCGGTGCTCGATGGCGGTATCGCCGCGACCAATGACAATCTGCTGATTTACGCCACTAGCAATCGCCGCCATCTCATGCCGGAGAAGATGAGCGAGAACCTGGAAACGAAGCACACCGAGGATGGTGAGATTCATCCGGGCGAAACCACGGAAGAAAAAATTTCGCTGTCCGAGCGCTTCGGGCTGTGGCTGTCGTTCTATCCCTTCGGACAGGAAGAGTATTTGCAGATCGTCGATCATTGGGTGACGGCGCTGGCGGGCGGCAAGCATGCGGATGCCGAGGCCATGCACAAGGCGGCGCTATTGTGGGCGCTGGAGCGCGGATCGCGCAGCGGACGGGTCGCTTACCAGTTTGCCCGTGACTGGGCGGGCCGCCACCGCCATGTGACAAAAAAGGCGCCAGCGAAAAGAACACCGCGCAAGAAATGACGCAACCAATCACCGAAGTCGCCGTCGCAATATTTCTGAAGCCCGACGGCACTTTCATGTTGTCGTCGCGCCCGCCGGGCAAACCCTATCCCGGCTACTGGGAATTCCCCGGCGGCAAGATCGAGCCCGGCGAGACGGTGTTGCAGGCAATGGTTCGTGAGCTGGTGGAAGAACTGAACGTCACCATCACCCACGCCACGCCGTGGTTCACCTTCATGATGCGTTACACCCATGCCACGGTGCGGCTGCATTGCTGGCGTGTGAGCGCGTGGCACGGCGAGATGCGCGGCATGGAGGGGCAGCATTTCGAATGGCAGCGGCTGGAGGCGCTCACGGTCGCGCCGACGCTGCCGGGATGCGTGCCGATATTCAAGGCGCTGGCCCTGCCCGGGATTTATGCGATCAGCAATGCCGCGGAGGCCGGTGTCTCGAACTACCTCGCGCAACTGGAGCATGTGCTGGAGCGCGGCTTGAGGCTGGTGCAGATTCGCGAGAAAAGTCTGCCGGCCGATACGTTGCTTCGTTTCGCTCAGGGTGTCGCAGCGAGGGCGCATGCGCACGGTGCGAAAGTGCTGGTGAATGGCGATGCCGACCTCGCGTCACGAATTGGCGCTGATGGCCTTCATTTGACGTCAGCACAGCTTAGTGCATGCAGCGTGCGGCCCGATTTCCCATTGGTGGCCGCGTCTACGCATCATCGCGACGAGATCGAGCGCGCCGCGGAATTGAAGCTGGACTTTGCGGTGCTGGGTGCGGTGAAGCCGACCCGCACGCATCCTGGTCAGGCGCCGATCGGCTGGCAACGGTTTGGCGAATTGGTGGCTGCAGCGCCATTGCCAGTGTATGCACTGGGAGGACTGGCTCGTGAGGATCTGAACCTTGCGATGGAACATGGCGCGCATGGCATCGCGATGCAGCGGGGAATTGGCTAAAGTGATGCGAGCAAAGAACGCCATTTGGCGGGCGAATGCAAGGCAAAACAGCTGTAAAGCCGCACCGGTGCTGGAGTTTTCCTGTCGATAACTGAAGCGGCACCGCGATCCGTGGGTACGTTACGCAGGCAAGGGCAACCACCGGTGCGCCATGTAGACATACAGCGGAATGCCGGCCAGGATGTTGAAAGGGAAGGTCAGCCCTAGCGACATTCCGAAGTACAGCGACGGATTGGCCTCAGGGATGGCGTGGCGAAGGACGGCAGGTACGGCAATATAGGACGCGCTGGCAGCCAGTACCATTAGCAGCGCGCCATTGCCCGGCGACATGCCAACGGCGATACCGAG
>JANNGY010000476.1:0-11030 GCA_031404095.1 Betaproteobacteria bacterium
GACCGAAAGGTCACCGGTCAGCAGCATGACAAACTCCTCGCCGCCGACGCGAGCCAGCGCATCGCCCGCGCGCCGCGTGCGCGACAGGCAATCGGCAACATGGCGCAGGACGGCATCGCCGGTCAGGTGGCCGTAGCGGTCATTGAATTGCTTGAAATGATCGATATCTAGAATCAACAACGCGAACTGCTTGCCGTGCCGGACGGCCTGCGATTCCTCCTCCCGGAACCGCAACATGATCGCGCGGCGGTTCGGCAGCTCGGTCAAGGCATCGGTGAAGGCCACTTTGGTCAGCGCCGTTTCCATCTTGCTCACTTCGATCCAGAACAACGCCATTGTGCAAGCGACCGCCACCACGATTTGCGCAATGGCAAACAGCGAAATCACCAGATCAACGCTGTCGCGATCGCTGGTGACGCGGGCGATAATCCAGATGAACGCGACGCGCAGGGTCCACACGGCGACGGCCAGCAGCATGGCTACCGCCAGGAAGATCGCCGCGGTTTTCGCCGCCGGTGGCGGCGTGCGCAGCATGCGGAAAGCCCCGATGGCAAACAGAACGATCGCAAGCGGCGTCGGCGCCAGCAGATTGATCAAAGAGGGTGACTCGGCGAAGGCGTTGCCATAGACGAGCAACGCAATCACCATCGCCAGCACGCTATAGGAAACGCGCCGGTTCAAGCGGAAATTACTGTTCGCGAGGACGCCTTCTATAACAATGATCGGCGACCAGGAGATAAGTGAATTGCCGATGGTTAGCCCAACGGCCGCCGGCACCCATTGCTGCAGGGTGATCGCCAAACCGGTCGCGTAAATGAGCGTGCCCCATCCCCAGAGCCGAATCGCCGGGGCAGCCCGCTCGCCGCGCGCAGCTGCGAGGCAAAACGCACCCAGCAGAAAATTCACGATGAGTAGGGCGAGAACGAGTGTCTGTGCGCGGCTCATGTCTTTTTAGGATTATCGAGATCGAACCTGCATCATTCTACTCATGAGGCGCCCGCGCCGTGAAATTTAAGCGCGAATCGATCCTGTCCGGTGCTATTTCTCCGCGAGGATACCGTCCAGTGACTGGCGGGTTTTTTCCAGCGCGAGAAGTCGCTCGCCATCCTTGTGAGTGAACGCCGCGGCAAGTTTTTTTCCCTGCAGATTCTCGGCATTGACCACTTCGATGGTGAACAGCAAATTTTCCTTCCCCCAGATTTCCGGCGCATTCCATTTTCCGCGGCCCGAATGCGGCAGTCGCAAGCTCTTGGTCACGCCGGGCAGCAGGGGCTCGTCAGCGAGTTTGTATTTGATATCATCGCTGAACAGCACCTTCTTGCTGGACGATTCCGCGACCGTCCCGTGAAAATAGAGATAGGTCAGCCCGACACCGGTGCCATTCCTGACCTTGAAATCCATCACGCTTATTTTTTCCGGGCCGACGCTGTTGAATCGCAAGGTCGGCTCGAGCACTTCGATCGGCGCCAGCGCGCCCTGGCTCGACGCCTTTTCGTCTCTCGACTTCCTGAGTTCGGCGATCTCGCGGTCGACTTTCGCGAGTTGCCGGGTGGCCTCATCCTGTTTGCGCCTGAAGCCGGCGGCAATGATCTCGCGCCCCGTCTTGCCATCGACCAGCGGCATCAGCGCGTCGGCGAACTGCTCCGGACTCCGGACGGCAATCTTTTGAAGTGCGCCGACGATGCCGCCTTCATAACCAATACTGACATCGGTGATGGACAGCACCAGAAGCGCGTCGTCCAGGCGGGCGACTTCATCCGGCTTGGCGGATTTTTTCATCGCCGCCAGGCTCGATTCAAAGGCCTTCTCATTTGAGCCATCGAGTTTGCGATCGAGGCCGGAAGAGCAGGCCGCCAGCAAGAGCGTGATCGCGGCGGCGGCGCTGACGAGAACTCGTTTCATCGGACGTTTTCCCTTTTCTGGCCAGGACAAAACCGGCCTGTTCCCAACCGCTTGACGATGGCGCCAGCGCATTTCCTGGCTACCGCTTCTCCCCTGATGGCCCGGCAGGAAACCATGAAACCCAAGCACTGGCGCGGCTCTCAAGCCTCTTATACCCCGAAAAGCGCGCCAGTGCTTGTGTTTTATTCCTCAAGTAGCCGACTTTTCGCCCTTGACGATACGTGAAAGCAGTTCCCGCGTGACGGTCCCTGTCTTCTGATACACGACCTTACCGGCGGGGTCATAGACAATGGTCGTCGGCAGGCCCTTCATCTTGCCGAATGCCTTTTCGCTCGCTTCCGTGCCAAGCACCAACGGATAGGTGTGGCCGACTTTCCGGGCAAATGCCGTCACCTGTTTTTCGTCGTCCCAATCGAGGGCAATTCCAAGGACGCGGGTCCTGTCACCCTGTTCCCTGGCAAACGCGGCAATTTCGGGAATCTCCTTGACGCAAGGCGCGCACCAGGTAGCCCAGAAATTCACCACCACCCATTTGCCCCTCAGGTCGGACAAACGCTGGGGGGCGCCGGCGGTATCCTTCAGTTCAAACGCGTTCGCGGAATCCATGCCCGCAGCGAGCGCAACCAGGAAAGCAAACTTCAGGACAACGCGGTAAAGTGTCGGGTTATGCACAGCTTCTGACTTTGCGATAACTAAAAAAGCATCATAGCACTTCGTTTTCGGGCACTGAATACGCGACGCCAGTCGCCACAATAAACCGCAACAGTTCATGGGGAATTCATGGCGCTAAGTCTTTCCATACCCACCGCAATTCGCAGCTTGCCCAAGGAAATCGACACCAACCCCAAAAAGGCGAAGTCGTGGGTCGAATCGCTTCCGCTCACCAAAACGATTGAATCGTCGCGCGCGCTCACCGAGACCATTGAGGCGCTCAATCATGCCAAGTTGCCGTCCGAGGAACGTGTCGCGCTCCTTGAAATTTACCGGCCGGTCATTGCCGTGCTGCTCGACGAGCTCGAAGCCATCTATGCCTACAGCAGCCTGCCATTGCCGGCAAAGCAGAAAGAGGCATTTGACCTCGCCGGCAACTTGCTGGTGCAGTGCGGCTATGCCTACAAAATGATGGTTCTGGAAAAGAGTGGCAAATCGCTGTTTTTCAACGCCAAGAAGAGCCTGCCCCTGCCGCTGTTCAGAGCCATGTTTTTCCTGCGCGAGCTGATGTTGCAGAGCTACAAGACTTATTACCCGGTGCCCGCCGGGGTCTGGCAGGAAATGCATTCCCTGTATGTCTTCGCGGACGAACAGGGATTGCTGGCGGAGGTGGCCGACGCGGAAACGTCATCGTCGATGATGGACATTTACGTCGACGTGCTGCTGGCTGCGTTGGCGGACCCCTACCGCCTGATGCACCAGGAGGTCGACCGCGTGCTCGAGATCCTCAAGCAGAATCGCGGCCTGGTCGATATGCGTACCGACGCGGAAGGGCTCAATCCGCAGCGGCTGTTTGTGGTTGCACTGGATAGCGACCAGGCGCCGAAAGTGCTGATCCAGGGCGGTCGCCCCCCCGCCGGGCAGGTATTGCGGCTGGTTGACCCCTGCCGGCTGGTCGACAAGATCCAGCAACGCATTCGCGCCCAGACCGCGAGCGGCGCGGCGGCGGCCAAGAGTCGTGCCACACACGACCTCACCGACCTCACCATGCGGCTGATCCGCTTGTGGGGCGATCCGCCGAAGCGCCAGTTCCGCCGCAATCCCGCCGACTCGTCGGTCGCGTTGTGCAGCGGCATCAAGGCCATCAGCTATTTCACCGAACTCGCCTCGCGGGAAGACCCTGAAGCGGACGCCAAGGCGATCCGCGATGGCGACACGATTCCACTGTTGAAAATTCCGCAGGATCCGATGTCGCAGATGATCGGCGTCGAGGAATGGCACGTGCTCAACCAGAGCGCCAACGGCTTGCGCATGCACCGCGAATCCGGTGGAAATGTCAGCATCACCGTCGGCGAAACCGTTGGCGTGCGATTTGTCGGCGGCCGAACCTGGAATATCGGCATCGTTCGCTGGCTCGCCCTCCTGGAAGGCAATGCACTCGAGTTCGGCGTCGAACTGGTCGCGCCCGCGGCCGTCAGCGTGACTATCGAACCCACCATCGGTTCCAACGGCAAACCGACGCCGGCATTGATGCTGTTCTCGCTGATGCCGGATACGGAAAGCGACACCGTATTGACCGCACCGGAGACTTTCGCCGACTTGCGCGAATTCGAGCTGAACGCCCAGGGCGACCTGATCCGCGTCCGCGCCACCACGCTGATCGAGCGCACCAGCCGCTTCGATATGTTCCAGTTCCAGGCTTCCTGAGGCTTCTCCGCAGCGCCGGGCAAGGGCTAGCTCAATGCGCGCTGCACATCGTCATTGCCGATTTCTTCGCGCGCACGAGCAAGCTGGTATCGTCCACGCCTGTCAACGGCCACCATGCCGGCATCGGTCAGCGCATGAAGGATGTCTTCGGCAACATCGATCGGCATCGGCGCCAGTAACCGCAGCGCCGCCAATCCCTGCCCTGATTCGCGGCTTGCCAGTGCATCGAGCAACCTGATGGCGTCATGCCGCGATTGCGCGCCGGCGTCGCGTGGCGACTGGCGGGCGTCGCCATGGCCGAAATACGAGAAGGTGGCGGCCATTTCAGCGCCAACCAATACCACCATCCAGCTGCAAAACATCCACAGCAGGAAGATGGGCACGGTGGCAAACGCGCCATAGACCACGTTATACGTGGGAACGCGCACGACATAACCAACGAACAGGTACTTGACGATCTCAAACAGCAAGCCGGCAAATACACCGGCGACAATGGCATGCCGCGCCGGCACGTGGCGCGCGGGCATGACGCGGTAGGCGATTACCAGCGCCAGGGTGGTCAATGCAAACGGCACGAGATTCAACAGCCAGTCGTCGAGAAACGGCAGCATGCGATCCAGCTTTCGCGACCAGTGCACGAGGTAGGACGTCAGCGTCAGGCTGGCGCCGATCAATAACGGTCCGACCGCCAGCACGCCCAGATAGCCGGCCAGCCGCTTCCACCATGAACGGCGGCGCCGAGCGCGCCAGATATCGTTGAACACCGTGTCGATGGTGAACATCAATGCCAGTGCCGTCGCGATGAGGATCAGCAACCCGAGGATGGTCAGCTTGGCGGCGTTCTGCGAAAACTGCTCCATGTAAACCGAGAACAGTCGTCCACCGACATCCGGGACCAGGTTCTTGAGCACAAATGCCTTGACCTCGAAAATCAGGTCGCGAATGGCGGCAATATGCGAAGTCAGGACCAGGGTAACGGTAAACAGCGGCACCAGGGCCAGCAGCGACGTATAGGTAAGGCTGCCCGCGACCATCAGGCAGCGATCCTCCACCACGCGGCGCGAAACGAAGCGAACATAGTTCCACAGTTGGACCCGGACCTTCACGGTGCAAGCTCTTCCCATCGGCGACAAACACAGCTTCGTATAATACCGGCACCAATACTGGTCCACCAATCCGGCAATCACTCATGGCTGATATTCTGATTCTCTATTATTCGCACTCGGGCTCGGTGCGTGAACTGGCGCGCCACGGGGCGCGCGGCGTCGACAGCGTCGCCGGCGTCTCCGCTAGGCTTCGTACCGTGCCGAAAGTCGCTGCGGTCACCAGCATCGCCGAACCGGACATTCCGCCGCAAGGCGCGCCCTATGTCACTTCCGCCGACCTGGCCGAATGCATCGGCCTGGCACTCGGTTCGCCGACCCGCTTCGGCAACATGGCGGCGCCGATGAAGTATTTTCTCGATGGAACGTCCGGTGAGTGGCTGCGCGGCACGCTCGCCGGCAAACCGGCCTGCGTGTTCACGTCCACGTCCACGCAGCACGGCGGCAACGAGTCCACGCTCCTGTCGATGATGCTGCCGCTGTTGCACCACGGCATGCTGCTGGTCGGCGTGCCATTTACCGAACCCCTTCTCACGAGTACGGCGGACGGCGGCACACCGTACGGCGCCAGTCATGTCGCCGGCGGCGCCAACGACCAGCCGGTTTCAGAGCCGGAAAAAGGCATTGCGTTTGCGCTCGGCAAGCGGCTCGCTGCCATCGCCACGAAACTGGCCGCGTAACGTGAACCTGGCTTCCAGGATAAGGTTTTGCCACGGCACGGCCGTCGTTACCCTGATCGCGCTCATCGCGCTGTGTCTTGCCTGGGAGACGGTTCTGGCGCCATTAAGGCCGGGGGGATCGTGGCTGATGCTCAAGGTATTGCCGCTTCTTTTTCCACTATTCGGCGTGCTGCGTGGCAAGCGCTACACCTTCCAGTGGGCCTCCATGCTGATCCTGCTCTATTTCACCGAAGGCGTGGTGCGCGCGTGGTCGGATGGGCCGCCGTCCTCTTTGCTGGCCGCTATCGAAACAGCCCTTGCCGCCGCCTTCTTTCTTGCGGCGATTTTTTACGCGAAATACACGCGCCGATGACGGCTGCTAGCGTCCCTTCGACGGCGCGGAGTTCATTCGCGCCCTGACCAGGCCGACGATCACCGGCATCACGCTGACGACAATGATCAAGATCACCAGCAATCCCTGGTTCGCCTTGACCCATGGAATGTTGCCGAAAAAATATCCCAGGTAGGTGAGCGAACCCACCCAAAGTGCCGCGCCGATCAGCGTGTAGGCCATGTAGGTCATACGCGACATGGCACCGAGTCCGGCGACAAACGGCACATAGGTGCGAAGGAACGGCACGAATCGCGCCAGGATGACGGCAAGCCCTCCCCAGCGTTCGAAAAAAGCGTGCGTCCGTTCAATATGATGCGGATTGAGCCAGCGCGACTTCTCATCGACAAAAAACCTCATGCCGAGGAAGCGGCCGATTTCATAGTTGACGGTGTTGCCGAGGACGGCGGCGACGAACAAGGCCAGCACCAGCATATGCACATCCATGCTGCCGAGCGCCGCGATCGAACCGGCAATGAACAACAGTGAATCACCCGGCAGAAACGGTGCAATGACCAGGCCGGTCTCGGCAAAGACAACGATGAACAGGATGGCGTAGATCCACGGGCCGTATAGAGCCGTCCAGTCGGCAAGGTAGCGGTTGAGATGCAAAACCACATCGACAACCGAAAGCAGCCACTCCATGGTCGAGTCCTGAATGACTGCCGGGTTGCGCTACGGCTGTGCCGAAATGACTTCGGGCTCGCCCTCTTTCTTGACCGGCTTGACGAAATCCTCGCGCGATACGCCAAGATACTTGGCAATCGGGCAGGCCACCAGCACGGAAGAATAAATACCGAAGCAGATGCCGATGGTGAGCGCCAGGGCAAAGTAGTGGAGGCTGGGGCCGCCGACGAACAGCATCGCCAGCACCATCAACTGCGTGAGACCGTGCGTGATGATGGTGCGCGAAATGGTGCCGGTGATCGCGGCGTCGAAAATCTCCGACGTGGTTGCCTTGCGCATCTTGCGAAAATTCTCGCGCGCGCGATCGAATACCACCACCGACTCGTTCACGGAATAGCCGAGAATGGCGAGAACCGCCGCCAGTACCGGCAGCGAAAACTCCCATTGAAAGAAGGCGAAGAAACCGAGGATGATGACCACATCGTGCAAATTGGCGACAATGGTCGCCACCGCAAATCGCCACTCGAAGCGGATTGCCAAGTAAGCCAGGATACCGATACACACGGCGAGGAGCGCAATACTGCCGTCATATGCCAGCTCCTTGCCAACCTGCCCGCCGACAAATTCAACTCGCAGCTTGTTCGCTTTCGGGTCGGTCTTTGCCAGCTGCGGATCGTAGTCCAGTCCGAGGGGAACGAGTGTTTCGATAATGGTGTTTTTCTGCTTTTCCATCGCTTCATTCTGGTTGGCCGTGCTGGTCCGCAACGGCAGGCGGATCAGCACGTCCTTGGCGGAGCCGAAATTCTGCACCGTCACGTCGAGGAATCCCTTTTGGGTCAGGTCCGCGCGAATTTTTTCCAGGTCGGCGGCCTGCTTGAAGGGCGCTTCGATGACCGTGCCGCCGGTAAATTCGATCGAATAGTGGAGGCCCCGGGTCACCAGAAAAAACACCGCCAGCAGGAAGGTGACGAATGAAATCACGTTGAACACCAGCGCGTGGCGCATGAACGGGATTGATTTCTTGATTCTGAAAAACTCCATGTTGCGTCCTATCTATTCCGGGTTATGCGGGCTATCTTTCACGACGCCTTGGCGGGCGTCTGGCTGGCATCCTTGTCCTGGTCCTTGTCCTTATCCTTGTGCCAGACCACGTTGCCAATCGACAGCTTGGCCACTTTCTTCTTGCCCCCATAAATGAGGTTCACCAGTCCACGCGACACCATCACGGCGCTGAACACCGACGTGAGAATGCCAAGGCAGTGGACGACGGCAAAGCCGCGTACCGGCCCTGAGCCCCAGATCAGCAGCGCAAAACCGACGATCAGGGTGGTGATGTTCGAATCGATGATCGTATCCAGCGCGCGGTCGTAGCCGGCCTGGATCGCCATTTGTGGCGACATGCCGTTGCGCAGTTCCTCGCGGATGCGCTCATTGATCAGCACGTTGGCGTCAATGGCCATGCCTAGCGCCAGCGCGATTGCCGCGATGCCGGGCAAGGTCAAAGTCGCCTGCAGCATCGACAGCAACGCCACCAGGAAGAACAGGTTGCAGGCCAGTGCCGTCACCGACACCACGCCGAACAACATGTAATAGACAATCATGAATACGGTTATCAGCGCAAAGCCGAGTAACAGGGAATTCTTGCCCTTCTCGATATTGTCCGCGCCGAGGCTGGGGCCGATAGTGCGTTCCTCGATGATTTCCATCGGCGCCGCCAACGCGCCGGCGCGCAACAGCAAGGCGAGGTTCTTGGCCTCTGACGTCGTGAAACCGCCGGTGATCTGGAATTGCGGACCGAATTCGCCGTTGATCGACGGCCACGTCAGCACTTCCGGCTTGCCCTTCTCGATCAGGATCATCGCCATGCGCTTGCCGACATTCTCGCGAGTGGTTTGCAGCATGACGCGCCCGCCGGCCGCATCCAGGCGAACATTCACCACCGGCCGGCTGGTCTGCTGGTCGAAACCGGGCTGCGCGTCGGTCACCTTGTCGCCGGTGATAATGACCTGCTTCTTGACGAGAACGACTTCGCCCTGTGCACCAAGCATTTTTTCAGTGTTGAACGGCGCCGGCTCGTTTCGCAAGTGCTCAAATCCGCCCGCGCTCATCTGTTCCTCGGCAACCAGGCGCAGTTCCAGCGTCGCAGTGCGGCCAATGACATCCTTCGCCCGCCCGGGATCCTGAACACCGGCCAGCTGCACCAGAATCCGATCCGGCCCCTGCTGCTGGACGATCGGCTCGGAGACGCCAAGCTCGTTTACCCGCTTGCGCAACGCGGTGATGTTCTGCTGCAGCGCCGAATCCTGCAGAGCCGTCAGCGTTTCCGGCTTCATGACGGCGGTCAATACCGATTCGCCGCCGACTTCGGTTTCGCGCAATTGCAACTCCGGCAGCTGGGTGTTGATTTCCTTCTGGCCGCGCGCCAATTCGGTTTTTTCCTGGAAACGAACCACCACCCGCTCACCCTCGCGGGAGATGCCCGAATAACGCACTTTCTTGTCGCGAAGCAATGTGCGGATATCGCCAGTGTAGCGATCGACGGCCTTGTCCACCGCCGCCTTCATGTC
The DNA here is from genome assembly GCA_031404095.1 of Betaproteobacteria bacterium. GTDB lineage: Bacteria > Pseudomonadota > Gammaproteobacteria > Burkholderiales > Usitatibacteraceae > UKL13-2. Next base: position 9,608 of record JANNGY010000476.1, read on the forward strand.
GACTTGCATCAGGAAGTGCACGCCTCCCTGCAGATCCAGGCCGAGGTACATTGGCAGCGCGTTGATGGCGGTCAGCCAGGCCGGCGAATTGGACAGCAAATTGAGCGCCACCACGTAGCTTGCGCCGACCTTTTGCTGGATGGCGTCGCGCGCCTGCAATTGCGTTCCGGGGTCCTTGAACTTGACCTTGAGTATTTCGCCGTCCAACTGCACGCTGGTGGCCTCGATTTTCGCTTCCTTGAGCGCGTCCTCAACGGCTTTCAGCGTGGTGGCATCCGCCTTGACCGCACGTAATCCGGCCACCTGAAGAGCGGGCACGGTACCGTAAAAATTCGGCAACGCGTACAAAAAAGCAACCAGCAGCGCGGCCGCGATGACGACATACTTCCAGACGGGGTATTTGTTCATTTGAATCTCAAAACCTTTTTCGGGTATTTCTTTGATGCGCCGAGATCCTTCGCCGCGGTGCGCCTCAGGATGATGTTGTTACCGGTCAAGCCGGCAACATCGTCACTTGGCGACGTCCTGGTAAGTGCCTTTCGGCAGCAGCGTGGTCACAGCCTGCCTCTGCATATGCAAAACATTGCCGGCCGAAACCTCCAGGCTGATGTAGCCGTCGCCGATCTTGGTGATCTTGCCGATGATGCCCATGGCGATCACCTCGTCGCCCTTTTGCAGCCCGTCGACCATTTGCTTGTGTTCCTTGGCTTTCTTTTGTTGCGGACGGATCATCAGGAAGTACATCAGCACGAACATGCCGATGATGATGAACATTCTCGGCAGCGGATCACCCTGGGCAGGCGAGGCAGCTTGGGCGTAGGCATTACTGATCATGAATGGTCTCCGGAAACGGGAAAAATTCTAATTAAATCAAGCTGGAGACGATTGGCGGTGCTTTCAAGCGCCATGAGTTCTTTTAATGCGCCGCCAGCTCAAAAAGTTAACTTGAAATTATACCAGTTCACGCCGGGCCGCCCTGCCGGCCGGCATGAAAGCGCCTGGCGAATTCCACAAAGGAATCGCTGTCGATGGCGGCGCGCATTTCGCACATCAGTTCCTGGTAGTAGTAGAGGTTATGGATGGTATTCAGCCGCGCACCAAGCATTTCATTGATGCGTTGCAGGTGATGCAGATAGCCGCGGCTGAAATTCCGGCATGTGTAGCATCCGCACGCCTCATCGAGCGGCCGGGTATCGTCCTTGTACCGGGCATTGCGGATCTTGATGTCCCCCATCCGCGTAAACAGCCAGCCGTTGCGTGCATTTCGGGTGGGCATGACGCAATCGAACATGTCCACGCCTTCAGCGACCGACGCCACCAGGTCCTCCGGCGTGCCGACTCCCATCAGGTAGCGCGGCTTGTTGTCGGGCAATTGCGGGGCGGTGTGAGCGAGCACGCGCTGCATGTCCTCCTTCGGTTCGCC
>JANNGY010000477.1:0-3630 GCA_031404095.1 Betaproteobacteria bacterium
ACCACGCCCTTGCTGAAAGTGGCGGCCATGGCATATTCCCCCTTGGCCAGATCCGCAATGCCCTTTAGGAACAGTCGATCAGTTCCACCGAAGAAAGGATTTCCCTCGGTGAATGCGAAGCTGTACCCGTACACCACCCACAGCACGGTAATGAGGGAGAACGTGACAAACACCTGCATCAGCACCGAAAGCATGTTCTTCGAACGCACCAGCCCGCCATAGAAGAGCGCCAGCGCAGGTACGCTCATCAACAGCACCAGGGCGGTGGAAGTCAGCATCCACGCCACGTCTCCTTTGTTGGGCACGGGAGCGGGGGCGGCCGCGGCCGGCGCTGCGACCGCCGTTGCTGTCAGCGTTGCTGCCGTGCTTGCGGCCGGTGCCGCGGCGGCCGGCGCGGGCGCCTCAGCCGGCTTGGGATTTTCGTATTGAGCCTGTGCGCTGCCGGTCAGCATCAGACCGGTAACCAACGCGAGCGTCGCAAATAGTCGTTTCATTTTCCTGGCTCCCTGGATTAAAGCGCGTCGGCGCCGGTTTCACCGGTGCGAATGCGCACCACTTGTTCCAGATCGAAGACAAAAATCTTGCCGTCGCCGATCTTGCCGGTGTTCGCGGATTTTTCGATTGCTTCAATAACTTGTTCAATCAGATCGTCCTTGACGGCGGCCTCGATTTTTACCTTCGGCAGAAAATCGACGACGTATTCCGCGCCGCGATAGAGTTCCGTATGGCCCTTTTGGCGGCCGAAGCCTTTGACTTCCGTGACGGTGATGCCCTGCACGCCGATGGCGGACAGCGCTTCACGCACTTCGTCAAGCTTGAACGGCTTGATGATGGCGGTGACCAGTTTCATGGTGGTTGCTCCCTTTTGAAGATTGAATGGTTCGATGTTGGCAGCCGCGACTGGATGCCGGTCGCGAATTAGAACGCTTTGGACGCGAATGCCACCAGGCGCGCGTTGCTCCAATCTTTGCCGTTAACCGTGTAAGAAGCGGGCTTCGCATTGGTGTTCTTGTAATAGGCGCCGAGCGCCCAGCCGTCACCCAGGTCATAGGTGGCGCCGAGCTTGAAGACGTTGTAGCTGTAGTCGCCATTGTTTTTTACGGATTGGCGCGCAAACTGCGCATTGGCCGTCAGCTTGGGCATGACTTCCTGGGCCCAGTTAGCCTCGAGGAAATAGGAATTCTCGCTGTTGGTAAAACCGAACAGATTGCTGAACGCGTGCGAATATTTCGTGCTGAAGGGGCCATACGCGAGCCCGACATAAAACTCATCGGTGTTCGGCGATGGATTGAAAGCGCCGCTCGACGGGTACTCGTAGCGCAGGTAGCCGACATCCAGGGTCACGTCCTTGACGACTTCGAACTTGTAGCCGCCGAAAATATCCCATTCGATGTTGGCGCCAGTCGAGAATCCGCCGGCCTTGGCCACTTCCTTCAGCCAGTTGATATTGGTGACGAAAGTGCCGAGGTAGAAGCCGCTCGGATGGGAATAGTCGAGATTGAATTGCAGCGCGGGCTTTTCGGCCGTTTGCGAAATGCCGCGATACTCGTATTCGCTATAGACCGAGATCTTGGGAACCAGTGTGTATGTAGGAGCCGGTTCCGGTGCAGCAGCCGCAGGTGAAGCCGGTGCAACTTGCTGGGCCGAGACCTGAAAGCTGGTGAGCGAAATGGCGACGGCACCCGCGAGTGCCAATTGTTTTGCGACATTTTTCATTTGGAGCCTTTGAAGTGGTTGAAAATTTGGTACTTCAGTACATGGTTAGCACGTTGCATGCCATCCATTTGCCACTGGCAAGTAACTGATTTGTTATTGTTTTTGTGCGCCGCACCAAAATGGCGCACCATTAAGGGGCGCCAATATCCCGGTTTGCACCCTGTTGGCGCATCACTGACGGTCGCGAGCTCGCGCATCAGTAAACTATCGACGCAGAAATATGGCACGATGAGTCCAGACCATGCTGTGCCTCAATAATGGAATCCATGACCAAGACTTCTTCCGCGCTTGATGCGCTTTCCCAGATTGCCGCCAAAGTCGACGCTGCCATAAAGGCCTCCCCGGCATCGGACCTGGAAAAAAATGCACGCCGCCATTTCGTGTCGCAACTTGCCCGGCAGGGATTGGTCACGCGTGAAGAGTATGAAATTCAGGTGGCATTGCTCGAAAAGACACGCGGCAAGCTGCAGGCGCTCGAAGCCAGGATTGCCGAACTGGAAGCCGGACGCCCGCCTTCAACAGAAAAGTAAAGCGCGGAATGTCCCTTGCGGTTCTCTACTCCCGTGCGCTGGCCGGCATGGAGGCGCCACTCGTCACGGTGGAAGTGCATCTCGCCAACGGCCTGCCGATGTTCACCATCGTTGGCCTTCCTGAAGCCGAGGTCAAGGAGAGCAAGGACCGGGTCCGTGCCGCGTTACTTAACGCGCGCTTTGAATTTCCATCGCGGCGAATTACCGTCAACCTGGCACCCGCTGATCTGCCCAAGGAAAGCGGCCGCTTCGACCTGCCGATCGCGCTCGGCATTCTGGTGGCGAGCGGCCAGATCCCGGGCGACAAGCTGAAACAGTATGAATTTGCCGGCGAACTCGCCCTGACCGGTGACCTGCGCCCGATTCGCGGCGCCTTGGCGATGACCTTCAAGGCGCATGGCGATGGCCGCGCGTTCGTGTTGCCGACAGCCTCGGCGGCCGAGGCCTCATTGGTGACCGACGCGACCGTACTGGGTGCGAGGAATCTGCTGCAAGTCTGCGCGCACCTGGCCGGACGCGAGACCATTGCGGAATTCGTCAGCGAGGCAACGATCGCGACCGCGCACTATCCCGACATGTCCGAAGTGAAGGGCCAGTCGCAAGCGAAGCGCGCCATCGAAATTGCCGCGGCGGGTCGCCACAGCGTGCTGATGATGGGCCCGCCGGGTACCGGCAAGACAATGCTCGCCGCGCGCTTTCCCGGCATCCTGCCGCAGATGACCGACGCGGAGGCGCTGGAAGCGGCCGCTGTGCAGAGCCTTTCAGGCAGCTTCAAAGTGGAAAACTGGAAAAAGCGCAGCTATCGCTCACCGCATCACACCGCATCCGGTGTCGCGCTGGTTGGCGGCGGCAGCAATCCCCGCCCTGGCGAAATTTCCCTCGCCCACCATGGGGTGCTGTTCCTGGATGAATTGCCGGAGTTCGAGCGCAATGTGCTGGAAGTGTTGCGCGAACCGCTCGAGTCCGGCCGCATCACCATTTCACGCGCCGCGCGGCAAGCCGATTTCCCCGCCGAGTTCCAGTTGATCGCGGCGATGAATCCGTGCCCTTGCGGCTACCTCGGCCATTTCCTGAACAAATGCCGCTGCACGCCGGACCAGATTTCACGTTACCGCAGCAAGATCTCAGGGCCGCTATTGGATCGCATCGACCTGCAGATCGAAGTGCCGGCGGTGCCGCAGCTTGAACTGGTCAAGGCAGTCAAGGGCGAGGGCAGCGACGCGATTCGCGCCCGCACCGAGCGGGCTTCGCAGATCCAGTTGAAGCGGCAGGGCAAGCCGAATGCGAAACTGGGACCGAAAGAAATCGATGATGTTTGCAAACCAGACGCCGCCGGCGAGGACCTGCTGAAGAATGCCATCCAGCGCATGGGCCTGTCGGCGCG
>JANNGY010000478.1:0-3262 GCA_031404095.1 Betaproteobacteria bacterium
CGACGATGACATGGTGATCAGCGGCAAGCGTCACGATTTTTACTTTGATTTTGAAGCCGGATATGACGACGACGGCGTGATCACGGCATTGAAGATCGAACTGATTTCCCGCGCCGGTTTTTCGGCCGACTTGTCGGGCCCGGTGATGTCACGCGCGGTCTGTCACATCGACAATGCCTACTACCTGAACGATGTGGACATTCGCGGCTTCTGTGCGCGAACCAATACGCAGTCAAACACCGCTTTCAGGGGCTTTGGCGGCCCGCAGGGTGCGATCGCCATTGAGTACATCCTCGATAACATTGCGCGCGAACTGGGCCGGGATCCGCTGGATGTGCGCAAGCTGAATTTCTACGGCCGCGCTGACAGCGGGCGCAACATCACGCCCTACGGCATGACGGTTGAAGACAATGTCATTCATGAGCTGGCCGAGCAATTGGAACAATCCAGCGATTACCGCCAGCGGCGGGAAACCATCCGTGACTACAATGCCGGTAGCCTGATCCTGAAAAAGGGCATTGCGTTGACGCCGGTGAAATTCGGTATTTCATTCAACATGGTGCATTACAACCAGGCAGGCGCACTGGTGCATGTCTACACCGATGGCTCGGTGCTGGTAAATCACGGCGGAACCGAAATGGGGCAGGGCCTGCACACCAAGGTGGCGCAGGTAGTCGCCAATGAATTGGGTGTCGGTCTTGCGCACGTGCGGTCAACCGCAACCGACACCAGCAAAGTCGCGAATACGTCGGCAACGGCCGCCTCGACCGGCAGCGATCTGAACGGCAAGGCCGCGCAGGATGCCGCGGCGACGATCCGGTCACGCTTGGCGCGGTTTGCCGCCGGTAAATACGGTGGCACAGCGGAAGGCGTCCGGTTTGCCGGAGACCAGGTGCACGCGAACGGTGAATCGGTCAGTTTTCCGGAACTCGTGATGATGGCCAATCACGAGCGAGTGCAGCTTTGGTCAGATGGCTTTTATGCGACGCCCAAACTGAATTGGGACCGGGACGCGATGCAGGGCAGGCCGTTCCTTTACTTTGCCTATGGCGCGGCAGTCTCCGAAGTGGTCATCGATACCCTGACCGGCGAATCAAAGCTGCTGCGCGTCGACCTGCTGCACGACGCCGGCAATTCCATCAACCCGGCCATCGATATTGGCCAGGTTGAAGGCGGATTCATTCAGGGGATGGGATGGCTGACCAGCGAAGAGCTGTGGTGGAACGAGACGGGCAAACTCATGACCCATGCCCCTTCGACCTACAAGATCCCCGCGGTCAATGACTGTCCGGCCGACTTCCGCGTGGAGCTATTCTGCAATCGAAACGTCGAGGACACGATTCATCGCTCAAAGGCGGTGGGTGAACCGCCGCTACTGCTGGCGTTCTCGGTTTTCTTTGCGATTCGCGATGCGATTGCCAGCGTCGCGGATTACCGCATCAATCCCCCGCTGAATGCGCCAGCGACGCCGGAGACGATTCTCACGGCCGTGGATGCCGTGCGCGAGCTTCGCCGGAGCGCGGCATGAACCACTGGCTTGATGATCTGGCCACTGTCCAGCGCCTTGAGCAACCCGCGATATCGGTTGCGGTTGCCTCTACCAAGGGGTCGGTGCCGCGCGAAGCAGGTACCCGCATGCTGGTCACGCCGGCAGCCGTGTTTGGGACCATCGGTGGCGGGCATCTCGAATTCAAAGCGATTCAAATTGCCCGGGAGTTGCTCGTCTCGGGCGGAGCACTATCGCTTATGCGCTTTCCGCTGGGCGCGAGCCTTGGCCAGTGCTGCGGCGGGCTGATGAACCTGCTGTTTGAGCCGGTTCCGGCGGACGCCAGTTGGGTCGATGACATTCTCGGCATCCGGCGAACGGGCAAGGGCTGCCTCGCCGTGACACCCGTTCGCGGCAATGCCGCCGCCGGTAAGCTGATCGTCGCCGAGGATGCATGCCTTGGTTCCCTCGGTCATGAGATGCTTGACATCGAAATGGCCGCCATCGCAAAACGGCGCCTCGCGATGAGCGAGGTGTCAACTTTGCTTGCCATCGCCGGCGAATCTTATTTCTTCGAGCGCATCCCGGCGCCGGACTTCAATGTCGTTTTGTTCGGCGCCGGACACGTCGGGCGCGCGCTGGTGAGGATTCTTGCCGATCTGCCCTGCAACTTGACCTGGGTCGACAGCCGGGAGGAGGAGTTTCCGCTCGAGATGCCTAAAGGCGTGGCGAAGTGCGTCAACGACTTTCCGGAAGGAGAAGTGGCAAGCGCGCCGGCCGGAAGCTATTTTCTGGTCATGACCCATAGCCATCAACTGGACCAGGTCATTTGTAAGCACATCCTGCTTCGCCAGGACTTTGCCTATTTTGGGTTGATAGGGTCGTTGTCGAAGCGCCGGCAGTTCGAGCGTCGTATGGCCGCGCGCGGCATTCCCGCCGATCGATTTGCCGGAATGACATGTCCCATCGGCGTCGGCGGCATTGAATCAAAAGAGCCGATGGCGATTGCGGTGTCGGTCGTGGCGGAGTTATTGGCGCGGCATCGTGAGCTGCAATCCAGACAGGAAAAATGGAAGCGTACCTTTTCGATTGGTTGAATCTGCTGCTCCGATGGCTGCACCTTATTGCAGGTGCCGCCTGGATCGGCGCGTCTTTCTATTTTGTCTTGCTCGACAACAGCCTCAGGCCACCGGCCAGCGAGGACGATATCAAGCGCGGGGTGCACGGCGATTACTGGGCAGTCCACGGCGGCGGTTTCTATCACAGCCGGAAATTCCTGACAGGACCCAGGAATGAACCGCTGACGCTGGATTTGCACTGGTCGAAATGGGAGGCTTACACCACCTGGCTATCCGGCATGGCGCTACTGGCCATCATTTACTGGTTTGGCGCCAGCACTTACTTGATCGATCGCAACGTCATGGCCCTGTCGCCGGCGCCTGCCGTCGGTCTCAGTGTGGGATTCATTGTCGGCGGATGGCTTATCTATGATGGTATGTGCCGTGTCCTCGCCGGCCGCGAAAGCCTGCTGGCAATCCTGACCTTCGCCTTGGTGATGACCGCGGATTGGGGCCTGTTCCAGGTCTTTGGCGCGCGCGCGGCCTTTGTTCACGTCGGCGCCATGCTGGGCACGATGATGGTGGCCAATGTATTTTTCCACATCATTCCCGGCCAGAAAAAAATGGTCGCCGCCATTCGTGCCGGGCAAGCGGTCGACCCTATTCATGGCGTCATCGGCAAGCAGCGCTCGGTGCATAACACCTATTTCACGCTGCC
>JANNGY010000479.1:0-14724 GCA_031404095.1 Betaproteobacteria bacterium
CCTACTTCGCCTTGTCCAGCATCGCTGCAAAAAATGTCGTGATGCCAGCGCGCCCCATCTTGCGCGCGTCAGCGAGTTCGCCGCCGTCGGTTTGATAGGCCACGCTGCCGTCAGCGCGCAGCAGCGCGACGGACGGCACGCCGTTTTTCAGGACCTTCCCGTATTGGTTGGCGACATCAAGGTTGCGATCAAAGCGGCCGACGTCGACCTTCACCACCACCAGACGATCCTTGACCAGGCGGGCGAGTTCCCCCTGGTGCATCTCCATGTCAAGCACCTTGCAATCGCCGCACCAGTTGGCGCCGAACACGATCAGCGCCAGCTTGTTCCCGGACTTCGCCACTTTCAACGCCGCCTGCACCTCCGCTTTGGCATCGGCCGATTCGTTGTATGGCTTGCGCTCGTCGGCTGACGCAAAGCTGAACATCAAGGAAAGCGCGAGCAGCGCGAATAACTTTTTCATGGCGTGCGTCCTCAAGAGGGCTTCAGGGCTTTATAGAGAAACGGCAGGCTGCGCTCCATCCGGTAGTCGATGCCGGAGTGGGTGTCGTCAAATTCCTCATAGGCGTGCCTGATGCCGGCGGCAGCAAGGCGCTTCGACAGGATGCGGGCGCCGAAGTGGATGCTGTATTGGTCACGCCAGCCGCAGTCGATGAATATTCCCTTGAGCGATTTCAGGTTGGTGGCATGCTTGTCGACGAGGTGGATCGGGTCGTGTTTCAGCCACGCTTTCCAGCGGGCCTCGATACGCTCCCCGGTCTCGAGATTGAACGGCAGGCGAAAACCGAGTGGAGTTTTGGGATCGGGATCGTAACTGGCCGCCATGGCGATGATCATCAGCACGTGCCCCTCGTCGCCGGACAATTTTTCCTTTTTCCACACATGCTCGAGAAAGGCCTTCACGCGGCCATCGTCGATGCCGAGTGCGGCGCCCTTTTCTTCGCGGGCCACATTGATCGCGCCCGCCTGCCGTTTGACTTTGCGGTGCTTCATGAGCTCGGTCAGCGTGCCCGGCCAATCGTTCATATAGACAAAATCGAAATAGGCGTCGCCGGAGTGGCTGGCCACGGCACCCCAGTACTTCGCGTATTTCATGCCGTGAATGATGGCGCCATAGCCGCCGGAGGATTTGCCGAAGCAGCCGCGATGCTCGCGCTTCGCCAGCGTGCGGAACTCGCGATCGACGAACGGGATCAGTTCGCGGGTAAGGTAGTCGGCATAGTTGCCGATGGCGGAGGAGTTGATGTACTGATTGCCGCCGAGCGCGGTGAAGCAGTCGGGGAACACCAGGATCGCCGGCCCCATCTTCTTTTCATGAATCAGCCGCGCGGCGCGCTCGGGAATGTTCTCTTCGAGGTTGCGCCAGTTGACGTGGCTGAAACCGGAACCCATGAAGCCGACCAGGTCGAACAGCACGGGAAATCTTTTGCCTCGCTGGTGTGAGGCGCCAGCGTCGTATTGCGGCGGCAACCAGACGGCCAGTTTGCGCTGATGGGCGTCGCCGAGCGGGTTATCCGCAAGAACTTTCGAGACGTGTTCGAGGATTATCGTGCGGCCTGCCGGCCACGCGGTACGTTTCAGCGCCATGGGGATATGCTCCGGTGAATGCGAATCGGATTCGCACGAACAGTCGCATTATCGCAGAGCCCCCTGAAAACGCCTTGCCATGTCTGTATGAAGACGATGGCCGTAACCGGCCATCAGCCGCGCCTGGCGGTGACAACGATGGTGTCCATGCGCACGACAGCGTCGGTTTGAACTTGCTGTGCGACCGCCATTTCGCTGTCGGCCACCGATTGTGTCGCTTCGTAACCACCGACCAGCAGGACCGTGACGACGACGCCGAAGGCGGTGGCGACGAAACTGTTGGCCTGGCGGGAATGGACATTAAAAAGATTTTTCATGATTGGCTCCATAAGATTTTTCAAGTGGGTAATCGGCTCCCCTGATTAACGTGCCGCCACTTTAATTCCGTGAGGCCGCCACCCCAAGTGGATTGCGACGGATCGCAGAAATCTGCGCGCGAAGCGCTATTTCAGGCGGGTGAAAGTTTCCGCGCGTGACGGCAGTATCCAATCGCAACGTGACAGGGATATTTCCCCCATCGGGTATGAAAGGTTCCCGGACACACATACCGGACACGCTTCCCTGCCGCACCGAATCCACCGCGGCCGCAGCTGCGTAACGATCCATCTGGCGCCCTGTTAGAATTCTCCGCGCCGGTCGATGGTTGCATTCGGCGGCATTCATTCCTGTTTCCGACTCGAGGTCTCCAACATGCCCCTGTCCCTTTACCAGGCTTCCGTTCCGGCCTTCCAGAAAATGCTCGGCAACCTGAAGTCGATCCTGCAGAAGGGCGAGTCGTACGCCGAGGCGAAGAAAATAGAGCCCTCGGTGATGCTGAGCTCGCGCCTGCATCTCGACATGTTTACCCTCGCCCGGCAGGTACAGATCGCCACCGATGTCGCCAAGGGCGCCTGCGCGCGCCTGTCCGGCCAGGAGATTCCGAAATACGACGATACTGAAACGAGCTTTGCGGATCTATACGCGCGTATCGACAAGACCCTCGCCTATCTGGCGACATTCAAGCCGGCGGATATCGACGGCCAGGAAGACCGCGATATCATCATCCTGCCCGGCGGCAAGGAAATGCGTTTCAAGGGACAGGCATATTTCACGCACTGGGCGATGCCGAATTTCTATTTTCACGTCATGACGGCCTACGCGATCCTGCGCCACCACGGCGTTGACGTGGGCAAGATGGACTACCTTGGCACGTTCTGAGTCCCAAGCTGCTGCGGCCGCGCCGGCAATGCTGCTGCGGCGCGGCATGTGGGCGCTGGCCGCGGGCGCGTTGCTCGGCTACGGCGTCATCGCCGCTTATGTCTATGCCCAGCAGGAAAGCCTCATCTTCCGGCCTGCGCCGCTGGCGGCCGATCATCGCTTTGCCATTCCCGGTGTCGATGAAGTGCGCGTGCCGGTGGCGGGCGCCGAGCTGTCCGCGCTGCATTTCCGCCTGCCCAATCCGACGGGCATCGTGTTTTTCCTGCACGGCAACGCCGGCAACCTGCAAACCTGGCTCACCAGCGTCGATATCTACCGGCGCGTGAACTATGACCTGTTCATGGTCGACTACCGCGGATTCGGCAAAAGCACCGGTCAGGTCGAGAGCGAGCAGCAACTGCACGATGACGTGAAGGCGGCGTGGAACCAGATCGCACCGCAATATGCCGGCAAGAAGATTGCCATTTACGGCCGCTCGCTCGGCACCGGGCTGGCCACCCGGCTCGCCCGCGACATCCAGCCCGACCTGACTATCCTGGTATCACCCTACGTGAGTCTTCAGGCGATGGGCGATGAGCAATATCCATGGTTGCCCGGCTTCATCAACCGCTACCCGATGCGCAGCGATGAATGGCTCACCGCCATCGCACGCCCGGTGGTGATCCTTCACGGCGACCGCGATACCCTGATCCCCATTTCGCACGGCGAAAAACTGAAAGCCCTGCGTGCCGCAACCGAGATGCTGGTCATCACCGGCGCGGGGCATAACGATATTCACAAGTTCCCGGCCTACCTGGACGGTCTCGCCGAGCGCTTGCAAAAGCTGTAGCGCGCCGTAGGTCAGGTTGCCGAAGGCTACCTGACGATCCATCAATCACGGCACGACGCCGTCGGGTAGCCTGCGGCAACCCGACCTTCTACGGCGACGCACCAGTCTCTGCCCCCCTTTGCGAAAGGGGGGTTGGGGGGATTTGCGGTGGTCGCGCCAAGGTATTCGCCGGAAAATCCCCCTCAGTCCCTTGCAGGGCGCGCCAGCCACTACATTGGCTGGCCGTTCGGCAGGCGCGAAGCATGCTTCGCGAAATCCCTGCCTCACCCCTTTTGCAAAGGGGGAAGTGCCTCATTCGTGATCGTGCCGTATTTCACGCAACAAACAACTTCAGCGAACACCGTCGAAACGAATTGCCGTTTCGTCACCTACCGCGACGCGTCGATTACGCGAATCTTTTCGCGGCGCTCCTTGCCTTCGCGCATCAGGGTGACTTCCGCGACATTGCCGATGCCGGCACGGTCCAGTTCCGCAACGAAAGTTGACAGCGTTTCAACCGGCCGCCCGTTCACCGCGGTGATCACATCGCCCAATTGGCCGGAACTCCGGTCGAGCGGCTTCAAGGCCGCCTGTGCAGCGGGCGTGCCGGGACGAATTCCATTGACGACCACGCCCTTGATGCCGTTGCGCGCGACCACAAACGGATCGAAGGGAATGATGCCGATGCCGGGACTGGCGGCGCGTCCGCGCGCGATCAGTTGCGGCACGATGCGATTGACCAGGTCGACGGGAATTGAGAAGCCGACGCCGGCCGAGCTGCCGGAGGATGAACGAATTGCAGTATTGACGCCGATCAGGCGGCCGGCACTGTCCAGCAGGGGCCCGCCGGAATTGCCGGGATTGATGGCCGCATCGGTCTGGATGGCGCCGGCAATTTCGGCATAACTCTGCGTCGGCAGGTAGCGGTCCAGCGCGGAGATGATGCCGGTGGTCAGGGTGCGTGAAAAGCCGAAAGGATTGCCGATCGCGATCACCGATTGGCCCACCTTCAGGTCGCGCGACGAACCAAGCGGGATCGGCCGCAGGCCCGGCGGAATGGTTTTCAGCTTGACCACCGCCAGGTCGTATTCCGGCGCGCCGCCGATGTATTCCGCGGCAATCGCATCCTTGCCGGCATCGAGGCGCACGATAATCTTTCTGGCATTTTCGATGACATGAAAGTTGGTGACCACGTGGCCCGCGCCGTCCCATACAAAGGCGCTGCCGGCGCCCTGCGCGACACCGACTGAGAAGAAACCGGTCTGCTCCATCCTCTCCGTCGTGATATAGGCGACCGATGGCGCCGCCTGCTCGAACAGATTTACGAGGCTGCGTTCCGAATCGAGCAGCGGCCCGCGCGGCGCAATGGTTCGCGGTTCGACTGGTTTCTCCGCCGGCCGCTGCGCATGAACCCAGGCGCTGGCCGCTGCGCAAGACAACAGCATTGCAAACAAAACGGGCTTTTTCATATTCATCAACGGTATCTTCAGGGTTCATTCAATCCGGCGGCGTCGACAGGAATTCCATCAGCAACTCCGCGCGCGCCGGGAAAGCGATCCGATTGGAAAAGGCGACGCGCCGCACATGGCGTAAAGCAAGCATGCCGATGAGTTGCAGCGAGAATCCCGGCTGGCGACACCGGCCAATTTTCGCCTGAATAATCCCCTGGCGCCACATTGCCCTTGACAACGGATTAGTTGTTATGTAACTTATTGGTTACTCATTACCGGGCTCCCTTGAAAAACTCACTTGAGAGGCCCCTTGAAAGGCTCACCGGCCGACATGAATGAAGATGAACTCGATCTGCTGTTTCATGCGTTGGCCAGCCAGCCACGCCGCGCCATCCTGGAGGTCGTTCGCCGCCAACCGGGCTGCAACCTGAATTTCGTGACGGCACATTTCTCGTTTTCGCGCATCGGCATCATGAAGCACATCGACGTGCTGGAAGCCGCCGGCCTGATCATTTCGCAGCGCAGCGGGCGCGAACGCACGCTGTTTTTCAATGCGGTGCCGTTGCAGCAGGTGCATGAAAACTGGACCGACCAGTACAGCCGTTTCTGGGCAGCACGGCTGACCAATCTCAAGCGTAGCGTCGAAAAGCGGAGGGAGTGAACATGGCAGCAACCACCAAGGCGGTATTTCGCGTCGTCATCGACGGCAGCATCGATAGTGTCTGGCGCGAACTCACCAAGCAGGGCGAGGCGCAGGCGGCGGTGTTCAACGCCTGGCTGCATGCGCAGGCGCTGGCGCCGGGCCAGAAAATCCAGATGCGCACCGGCTCGGGAAAGTATGTGATGGTGGTCGGCGAAATCACCGATTTCACGCCGCCGACACGGTTTGCGCACACCTTTCGTTTCACCCAGTACGATGATCCCGAATGTGAAGTGATCTACGACCTGAAGCAGTTGCCGGCCGGTGTCGAATGCACGCTGACCGTGGACCGCATGCCGGCCGGCAGCAAGACCGCGAAAGACATGCAGGGTGGCGGCACCATGATCGTCAACACGCTGAAGTCGGTGGTGGAGACCGGCAAACCCTCGTTCGGCACGCGGCTGATGTACTTCATGTTCAAGTACCTGGAGTTCGTGTTGCCGAAGAAGTCCGGCGTGAAAAACTGGCCGATGTAATTCATCCCTGTAGTCGACAATCCGGAGGAGAAAGCGATGGGCAAGATCGAAGACGCAGAAGCGACCATGAGAACCAACCTGGAAAAAAACACCGGCAAATCGTTCGATGCCTGGATGGCCATGGCGCGCAAGAAAAATTTCGCCAAGCACAGCGAGATCGTCAACTGGCTCAAGTCCGAACACGAACTCGGCCATGGCTTTGCCAACATGATCGCGCTGCGATCGCGCGAATCGGCCGATGGCCCACCCGGCGGCGATGACCTCATCGGCGCGCAATATGCCGGCGCCAAGGCGGCGTTAAAGCCGATCTACGATGCGGTCACCGCCGCAGTCGAAAAACTCGGCGCCGACATCGAAGTCTCTCCCAAGAAAACCTGCGTGAGCTACCGGCGCAACAAGCAGTTCGCGCTGATCCAGGCGTCAACCGCGACGCGCGTGGACCTCGGCATCAACTTCAAGAATGAGCCGGTCACGCCGCGGCTGGAAGCCTCGGGCAGTTTCAATGCGATGGTTTCGCACCGGGTGCGCTTGTCCAGCGCCAAGGATGTGGATGCGGAGTTGAAGGGTTGGCTGAAAAAGGCTTACGACGCGGCGTAGCGGGATCGATGGCTTCAACTGGACAACCAAACCCTAGCACTGGTGCGGCGTTCGGGGCCCTTTTGCCCGATGAGGCGCGCCAGTGGTTGAGTTTCAATTTATGGACTTCTCTTGATCCGGCCATCAAATAGTGCGAAAACGCCACGCCGACAAGTCCCTTCCCCGCGGAGCCTGACCCGGCAGGCAGTAAGCCGGGGGCGGGGATCCAAGTCCGGTGACTGGATTGCAGGTGCGAACTTGGGCCCCCGCCTTCGCGGGGGAAGGACCGTTTGAGTTGATACTTCAGACCATTTAACGGCCGGATCAATCGAAACCCCAACAACTTGTCATTCCCCCTGCCGCACTACGGCACCACCTCGACACTGACATCGCGGCTATCCGCCTGCCCGGCTTCATTCACCGCGCGCAGCACGAAGCGCCCGGCGCGCGGCGGTTGCCAGGCGATGCCTTCGCCGGCGCCGGCCTCGCCCAGAAAGGCCTCATTGGCAAACCAGTAAATCCTGCCGCGCGGGCCATCGGCGCGCAGCGGGATCGCCACCGGGTTTGAAATGCGCGTGGCATAGGTCACAGCGCGCAGGGGTGAGACGATTTGCGGTTCACTGGCATTGCCGTTGCCAACTCGTGCGGCATCCTCGCACGCCGGCGCGTGCGGCGCCTCGCGACGCGGCATGCCGGCCTCGCGGAACAGGCGCTGCATGTCGGAAGGCCAATACTCCATCACCTGCCATTGGGCATCCGGTCCTTCCTCGCAGACCGCCTCGCCCGTGCGGCGATCGACCAGCACGCGGCGGTGCAGATTGGAAATGCGGATCGGTGATTTGCCCGGCTGGTACCAAGTGGAAACACGTTGCGGGCATTCGGCATTCGGCAAATCACCCGAGGCCGCGCAAACATCGATCCGCGTCAGCCTCGATGGCGGCAGTCGCGATGTTTCCTGTGTCACCAGCCCCTCGTTACGCAACGCGTCGACGATGTTGAAAAACAGCGGCGCGGCAGCGGAGATACCGACCAGCGCCGGATTGCTGCTGCCGTCGAAATTGCCGACCCATACGACGAGAACGTGATGGCCGAATACGCCCGCGGTCCAGGCATCGCGGAATCCCCAGGAGGTGCCGGTCTTCCATGACACGGGGGGTTGAGCGGGCAGGCCGGTGTCGGGACGCGGATTTGACTTCAGCATGTCGAGGGTGACGAAGGCGGCTTCTTCGGAGAGGAGGTGCGTTGAACTATTTGCACTGTCGCCCTGGCGAAGGCCGGGGGTGAGTCGGGGGTTTGGCAGCGCATGCCCTGCGCCCGACGAACGCCAATCCAGTGCAGTGGATTGGGCCAAGTTTGTTTGCTTCGCGCCTGCACGAGAAATTAGGCCAAGCCAATGCATGGGCTTGGCGCTCAGTGGGCGCAGAGCATGCTCTGCGAATTCCCCACTTCTCCCCCGGGCTTCGCCGGGGAGACAGCCTTTTGAAGCAAGTGATAAGTCACAAGCGTATTGGATCGGCCTTAACTCCCCCCCATTCGCCAACATCGCATACAACCTCGCCAACTCCTCCATCGTCACCTCGCCCCCACCCAGCGTCAGCGCCAGCCCATAGTGCTTCTCACTCGCCAGATTCGCCACCCCTGACGTCTTCATCAAATCATACAAACTCGGCCGCGTGAGTTTGGACGCGACCAGTACGGCGGGCACATTGCGGCTCCGCGTCAGCGCATCTTGTGCCGTGATCGGGCCGATAAAGCGGCCATCAAAATTCTCCGGGCTGAACGGACCGAACGCCGTCGGTGCATCCTTCAACACCGTCATCGGATGCAGCACGCCCTGGTCAAATGCCAGCGCGTAAATGAACGGTTTCAACGTCGAGCCCGGTGAACGTTTCGCGAGCGTGCCGTTTACCTGGCCCTCAATGTCCGCATCGTGGAAATTCGCCGAACCGACCAGCGCCTTAACCTGCATGGTTTCGGCATCAATCAGCATCGCACTCGCGTTGCGGATGCCGCTGTCGCGATGCTGCTCGATGCGCTGGGCGATGGTGCGCTCCAGCGTGGATTGCATTTTCACGTCGATGCCGGAGAAGATCTCCCCCTTGCTGTCTTTCAGCAACTGGTTCGCAAGGTGCGGTGTGCGGAATGGCAGCGCCGCTGCCGGCTTCGGCACCACCATGTGTTTTGCGCCGAGCCTTTCATCCTCCGGGTGGGCCTTCAGCCACAGCGTTGCCATGCGCGCACGTGCTTCTACCAGCGCAGTCGCGCTTGCTTTGTTGCCGCCACGCGCCGCAGGATTTTGCGGAATCACCGCCAGTGACAGCGCCTCCGGCAACGTGAGATCAGCGGCGCGCTTGTGGAAATACACCAGGCTCGCCGCGCCCACGCCTTCGATGTTGCCGCCGTACGGCGCGAAGTTGAGGTAGGCCTCAAGGATGTCGCGCTTGCCGTATCGCGCCTCGATCCACAGCGCCGCGGCGATCTGCTGCAGCTTGCCGGGGATGGTGCGGCTGTCGATGTCGAAGAGCTTGCGGGCGAGTTGCATGCTGATGGTCGAACCACCCTGGCGGCGCTCGCCGAAAAAAGTTGCTCGGGCGCTGCGAACCATGGCGGCCGGATTGACGCCGGGGTGCCAGTAAAACCAGCGGTCCTCGTAACGCATCACCGATTCGGTGAGCTTGGGCGAGATGTCGTTGAGCGAAGTCCACAGGCGGTATTGTTCGTCGCGTGCGGTGGTGAGGCGCAGGAGGCTGCCGTCGGCGGCGTAGATGGCGGAGGAGTAGGGGGTGAGGTCGCGGAGGGGGGACGTTGGAAGCATACGAATTACAAACAGAAGCAACAATATTGAGATGATCGTCAACGCAAGAAAACGTAGTCCCTTCCCTCGCTTGCGGGGGAAGGCCAGGATGGGGGTGTCCCCGCAGGAAGCATCGCCCCCATCCCGACCTTCCCCCTTAGCCGGGGGAAGGAGGCGTTTTGCGATCAACCTGATTTCCGCAAGTAGCTTCACAATGCGCCCCTACTTCCCCGCCCGTTCCACGACAATCTTCCCCGGCATCGACCGCGCCTGCACATCGCGCTCATACAGCGATTCCCCATACGCCGGCGGAACAATAAACGTCCCGACATTGGTCGCACGAATGCGATAGCGGTATTCCGAGACTTGCGCATTTACTGTTCCATACAAGACAACCCGTTCCTCTCGTACATCGGCGTAGTCCACATTCCAGCCACCGACATTGCCCAGGCGATTCACAAAGGCACCCTTTTTCGCCGGCTGCACATTGGGCGCGTCGATCGGATTCAGCACCGGCTCGAATCCGCCGGGCAGCAGATCCACCAGCGCCACGTTCGGCACCATATCGCGACCAATGGTGCGGAATTTCAAACGCACGACCAGTTCCTGACCGACCTTCACGGATGTAATCGGCTTGCCTTCGGTGTCTACATATTCGCGGATGATTTCCATGCCGGACTTCAGCTCGGTCATCGGCGGCGCCTTGTCGAAGCCGGATTCGGAGACGGCGTAGTAGGTCGTCATGTTCGCTTCATTGCCAAACTTGAGTTTGGCGGTGCCCATCGCAAACGGCACACGCGGGATCAGGTTTTGCGGCAGGGTCAGCGCCTGCGCTTTGCCGTCCTTACCGATCTCGGCAATGCTCAACTTGCCGGCGATCTTGATTTCCACCTGCGTGGCATAAGCATCCAGCGCCAGGATCACATACGCGGCAGAGTGCGTATTGAAACGGCCATCCTGGATGGTTTTCACCATGGCGCCGAGGGTGGCGAAATCGAGTTTCCTCGCGCGCTCCGGGAAATGACGCGAGGCGATGTACAAGGTCTGCGCATCGCGGATGGTCGGATCGTAGTAACGCTCGTAACGATACGGTTCGCCACGCTTCTCCAATTGCGCCAGCGGCTCGTCCATCAGCTTTCCGGCCTGCTTCTCGTCCTTCATCAGTTTGTAGCTGGCGGCGAGAAACACGGCGATCGAATCCTTCTGCCAGTTACTGGCAGCGGTCACCGGATATTTCTTGTCCAGTGTCTCGCGCAACGCGGCCAGATAGGTCGAGGTTACCGTTCCCTGGCGCGTGAGCAGGTAGGCGGCATAGGCGCGGCTGCGAACATCATGCAAGTCCTTTGCCGGGCTGGACGCGAGTTGCTGTAGCCAGCTATTGCCCTTTGCCAGCATATCCGGCGGCACGGTGTAGCCGCGTTCGCGTGCCTCGACCAGCATATGCAACGCATAGACCGAGGCATACTCGTCCGCTTCCACCGAGGCGGTCCACAAGCCGAAGCCGCCCTCCGCATTCTGCCGAGAACGCAACACGCCGACAGCCGACGCAAACGATTGCTGCGCCTTGGCCGCACCGTCCTTCTGCGACGCATTGCCACTCATTTGTCCAAATTCCGGCCGCTGCCCCAACACCACCGCCGGGAAGGCGCGGCTGGTGATCTGCTCGGTGCACATATGCGGGAAACTGTCGAGGTACGCCATCAGACCGTTGGCAATCACCAGCGGCAGCGGCGATACCGCCGCCTCGGCCTTGCGATATTCCGCGAACACGTCGCGCTTGACCGGCACATCGATCGAACCGGTAAAGCTTCCCACCGTGACTTGCGTGTAATACGGCCCGGCAGGGCGCACGCTGACATCGGTGCCGAGTTTGGCCGACTTGTCGGGTTGGTCATTCAAGGTCGCTGAGAAAGTCAAGGTCGCGGAGCCGAGTTTCACCGCTGCACCTGTCCTGGCCTTAAGCCGATAGATGGCAACGCTTTCTTTCTTTTCGCCGATCTTCAGAGTCTGGGATTCACCTCCCACCACTTCGAGGTGCGGTGAAGTCTTCAGCCCGACGACAACCTGCGCCTCCTTGCCCGAGCCCGCCACGTTGTTAGCCACGCCCACCGAGACTTCAAACTCATCTCCCGGCGCCACTGCCAGCGGCGCATTCGGAGAGAGCACAAAATCGCCCTGCACGATTGCCTTGCTGCTGAGCGTGCCGATGGATTGTTCGCTCACCGCGACCGCCATCAGCCGCAAGGTGCCATTGAAGGTATCGGGCACGGTATAGCTGAATTCCTGCTCACCGTTGACATCGACGATGCCGGACCAGTACACCGCCGGCTTGTCGCGCTTGCGCTTGAACGGGTTCAGGTTCTTGCCGAGCGCGCCTTCGGCATCACCGCCGGGCGCGGCGGCCTGCATCAGCTTCTTCCACTCGGGCAGGATCAAGTCGAGGATCTGCGAAGTCCGCACGTCGAGCGAACGTTTCTGGAAAAAGTGCGCCAGCGGATTGGCTTCCTGGTAACGCGCCACCTGCAGGATGCCTTCATCAACGGCGAACACCACGGCGCGTGTCGGCTGCGCAGCGGAGAGCTTGATCTTCAGCACCTCGCCGGGTTTTACTTTCCCAGGCGCATTGAATGTGAGCTTGTTGGTGCGCTTGGCCAAGTTTACGGAGAACGGCGTGGTGCCATATGAGAGCGGGCTCATGAAGATCTCATCCGAGCCCGGATCGCGAATGAACTGCACGGTGACGTAGCCATTGCCCTCAAAATCCGCCGGCAGTTTTATTTTCTGCACCGAGGCCTGGGTGCCGGCCTTGAACCATTGGTGCGCATAAACCTTGTCGCGCTCGATGGTGATCAGGCCCGCGCCCGCATAGGGTGCGCGGATACTGACTTCGATGTCCTCGCCGGCCGTCACGTCCTTGTTCTTCAACGTGAGTTGCAGTTCGGCATTGCGGTCCAGCGAGCGCGTGACGTTGCCGGCGCCGGCCACGGTGAACTCGATGCGGTTCTGCTCGATACCGTCGGCATTGCGGATACGATAAAAGAAGGTGCCGGGATTGGCGGTATCGAGCGTCAGATTGAAGCCCGCGGCGGGAATGGCCAGCGCGCTTTCCTTGACCGCGATTTCCTTCGGCCGCGATTCATACTTGTAGGTGCCGTTGGGCTGTTTCAGCAGCACCGACACAAAGCGCCGCTCGATGAGTTCCAGCTTCAGGTCGCCCACCGCGATCTTTTTCGCCTTAGGGTCGATAGCGATCAGATTGACGGCTCGCACGGAACCGCGGGAGACATAGCCCAGGTCACCATCGGGCTTGTAGCCGACCAGGTAAGGCAGCCCCGACACCAGCATCGCGGTGTCGGCGGCGACGCTGCGTCCGCCTTCGGGCTCGAAGGCGCGGGCGAGGAAATGAAGGCGATAGGTGGCGCGCGCATAGCGTTCCAGCCCGAGATCGAATTCGGCATTGCCTTCGTCATCGGTGCTGCCCTCCGCCAGCTTGTCCGAGTAGCCTTCCTTGGCCCGCAACGGGTCATAGAAGCGATGATCGGGATAGCTGCGGAAAGCAGGATAGGCCGGCTGCAGGGTCAGCGTGGCTTCGACGCGACGGTTGGTGGCGGGCGTACCGAACAGGTTCTGCACATTGACCTTGCCCTTCAGTTCATTGGGCGAAACCCAGCCTTCGCCCGTTTCGGCAGACAACCTGGCCACGATCTTCATGCGGTCCGGCAGGAATTCCTGCACGCGCACGGTCACGCTGCCGAGCTGGGTGTGTGCCTGCCCGTCTTTCACCGTGAACAGGCTCACGGTGTAATTGCCGGTCGGCGAAGTCTCTTGGGTGGTGTGCGCGAGTTCGTTGAATCCGCCGGCGCCGAGCTTGATCTTCTCGCGCTTGACCGACAGGCCGCGCGGATCGGTGACATCGACTTCCAGCGGAATGCCGGTGACGGATTTGGCCCAGCTGGCGGCCTTGACGATCATGCCGATATGGATGGTGTCGCCGGGCCGGTAAATGCCGCGATCCGAGAACAGGTATGCCGAGAGCGTGCCCGGCTGAATGGTGTTGCGAATGCCGCCGACATCGAAGCGCGAGAAATCCAGCCCGCGATCGCGCCGGTTCAGCGGCAGGAAACTCATGTCGCCGGCTTTCTTGACGAGATACATCAGTGGCGTGCGTTCGCGCGAGAGGTTCTCCAGCTTCGGGAACTGGGTGCGGCCGGCGGCATCGGTGACCTGGGTGAACAGGGTCAGGCCGTTCTTGCCGATCACCTCCACTTCCGCGCCGACGACCGGCAGGCCGGTGGCGATCGATTGCACGAACACATCCTGGGTGCCGTCGAGCGAGCGCTTGACGAGGATGCCGAGATCGGTGACGAGGATGAGTCGAAAATCCTCGCGCCCGGAAGGCTCGATTGCATCCACGCGCTGGTTCTCCCCATCCTGCTCGCCTTCATCCGGATCGGGCCGTTCCTCATCGTCTTTTTTCACCGGACGGCGATCGAGCTTCGGATCGTAGCCTTGCACCCGCAGCAGGAAGATGCCGCGTTTGTCCGCTCCATCTTTCTTCAGGTAGTCGCCGAAATTCAGCGCCTCGTAATGCGCCTTTCCTTGCTTCAGGCGCGGTAGCGGAATTTTTTTCTCGAAGCGCTCGGTGAGGTTATCCATGCCGAAGGCGCCGATGAACTGCGGCTTGTCGAAATTGCCTTCCGACTGTGTGACCAGGTGCTGCAGCTGCGCGGGCAGCAGGCGGCCCATTTCCAACTTCACGCCAGGCAGGTCGCGCACCATCACCGCGACTTTCTTCTCGCCGGAGAGCGCCAGCAGCGCGCCCTGGCCGAGGATGTTCAATTGCGGCGGAAACGGCGGCACCTGCATCAGGTGCTGCACGCGCTTGGCCAGGGTATAGCCGCCGAAGGACTTCATGCCGCGCTCGACCTGCACATACAGGTAGCGCCCCACCGGCGCCTGGTATTTGAAGACATGGGTTTCGTTGTGTTCGCGCTCGCCGGCGACGAGCTCAAGTTCGACGCGGGTCGACTCTTTCAATAATTCCTCGGTGATCTCCTGCGGGTTGCCCCATTGATACGGCCGGCGGCGATCCTCTTTCTTGGTCTTGGGGTTGTAAACCGGCAGCAGCCAGGCAC
>JANNGY010000480.1:0-4734 GCA_031404095.1 Betaproteobacteria bacterium
CACTGGTGGATCTGGCCAGTTATCTGACGCGCCGGGTACTGACACGATAGCCATTTGATAGTAAGGGGAAACACTGGCACTGGCGTGTCGGACACCGCAAGGCGTGACGAATGCCGAAATCGTCGACTACCATTGACGGAGACAAACCATGGCAAAAAAAACTTCCCCCCATTCATCCTGGCGAAATTCTGCGCGAGGAATTCATGAAACCGCTGGGTCTTTCAAGCAACGGCCTCGCGCGTGCACTGGATGTAACCCCGGCCCGCATCAATGAAATCGTCAGGGAGCGGCGGGGCATCAGCGCGGATACAGCACTTCGCCTGGCGTTCTTTTTGGGGACCGACGTGCAAAGCTGGATGAATCTGCAAACGCATTACGACATTCAGTGCGCGGAAGATGCTGCCGGGCGCGCGATTCAGAAAATTGCACCACGCAGAGATGACACGCTTGCAGCATAAGCGGGTACCCAGGGTTTGAAATTTTTTTGATTCATCAACGAACTTGGGCCAAGTCACTGCATTGGATTGGCGTTTGGCGCGCGCGGCATACGGTTGCGAATTTCCCGCCTCGCTCCCGGATTGCGCTCCGCGCTGCGGCTGGAATCCAGTCCATCGTAATTCCAAGGTCTTGGAACGGACTGGGTCCCAGCCGCAGCCTGCCTTCGAATGCGTTAATCGGGGGCTGGGACGACCGGCTTTAAGAAGTTCATTGGTCAAACACTAGCACTGGCGCGGAGTGCCGGGCCATTTAAGTCTGCGAGCCGCCCCAGTGCTTGAGTTTGCTTGTCAAATGCGGTGTGCGCGTAGAATCCAGTTTTTCCTTGTTGTCTCACTACTCGATCCCGCCACCATGTCCAAGAAAAACAATCGCATCACCGCAGAAGACCTGTGGAAAATCCAGCGCCCTTCGTCACCGACGCTCTCGCCTGATGGCTCGCAGGCCTGCGTGGCGGTGACGAAATACGATATGGAAGAGAACAAGGGCAGCACGCATCTGTGGCTGCTCTCTACTTTCGGCGGCGAGGCGCGTGAGCTGACCCAGTGCGGCGAAAAGGATGGCCAGCCGCAGTGGTCGCCCGACGTTGCGTCCATCGGATCAGCCATTGCGTTTGTCGCGAAACGTGCATGCAACGAAAATGCGGGCAAGGGCGCCGACGAAGAACCGCAGATATACCTGATCGCGCCCGATGGCGGTGAGGCGCGCCGGTTGACGAATATCGCCACCGGTGTCTCCGCGATCAAATGGTTTGCCGATGGGTCGAAGCTGGCGTTTGTCTCCTGCGTTTGGCCGGACCTGAAAAGCGAAAAGGAACAGGCAAAGCGCCTGAAAGAAAAGAAGGACGACAAGGTCAAGGCTCACGTCGTGGATCACACCGTGTTCCGCTACTGGGACCATTGGGTGTCAGATGGCCGCGTGCCGCAATTGCATGTCGTGGACCTCAAGACCGGCAAGTGCCGCAACCTGTTTGCCGGCAGCAAGTGTGAGTTGCCGGTGTTTGACACCAGTGCCGCGGACTACGACATTTCTCCCGACGGCAAACATGTCGCGTTCTGCTTCAATCCGAATCCGGACCGGCGCGGTGACCAGGAACATCACATCATCGAGATGGAAATCAAGTCCGGCAAGGCGAAGTCGCTGACCGGCAAATCGGCACTGTCACATTACAACCCGGCCTATTCGCCGGACGGCCAGTCGATTGCGCTGCTGGTCTCCGACTTTCGCCGATCGACTGACGACGATACGAAAGTTGCATTGATCGAGCGCAAAGGCGGAAAACTCAGCCGCTGGTCCGATTGGGACCGATTCGTCAATGCGCCGCTGAGATGGGCGCCCGATGGCGGCAGCATTTACTTCACGGCGGATGAGCGTGGCCGGGTGAGTGTCTGGCAGCTTGCGGCCGGCAAAAAAAAGCCCGTGAATGTCGCGCCAGGCGGCACCGTTGGCGAATTCGATATCAAGGCCGGTACGCTCGCCTTCGTGCGCAACAACATGTCATCCGCGCCCAAGGTGTTTGCCGCGTCGGCCGACGGCAGCGACGTGCGGCCGATCGAGAGCTTCAATGACGACCTGATGGCAAAGTTCAAGTTCGGCGAGGTCCGCGAATTCATGATCAAGGGCTGGAACAACGAGCCGGTGCAGATGTGGGCCGTCTATCCCCCGGATTTCGACGCCAAGAAAAAATGGCCGCTGGTGCACAACATCCACGGCGGGCCGCACGCCAATTGGGGCGACAACTTTCATTTCCGCTGGAACAACCATGTCTTCGCCGCGGTCGGCCAGGTGGTGGTATGCGTGAATTATCACGGCTCGCAGGGCTGGGGGCAACCAGTTCACCGAGTCAAATAACGGCACCTGGGGTACGAAGGAACATGCCGACGTCGAGGCCGGGACCGATTTCATGCTCAAGCAGGGCTACATTGACGCCAGGCGCATGGCGGCCACCGGCGGCAGCTACGGCGGCAAGATGGTGGCGTGGATGAACGGGCGCAATGGAAAGAGCTTGGAGCGAAAGGGAGGCGATCGCTACAAAGCCTACGTGTGTCACGCCGGTTGTTTCGACTGGGTGTCGATGTATGCCGGTGACGCCGGCTACTGGTTCAAGCACGCATTGAAATCGACCTACTGGGACAACCCGGAAAAATTCGGCTCGCAGAATCCATTGTCCTTTACGAAATACATGAAGACCCCGACGCTGGTCATCCACGGCGCGCTCGACTACCGCGTTCCGGACGCGCAGGGGCTGATGTACTACAGCACGCTCAAAACGCTGAATGTGCCGGCGCGGCTGGTGTTTTTCCCGGACGAAAACCACTGGATTCTCAAGCCGCAGAATTCACGCCTCTGGTACCGGGAGTATTTTGCCTGGCTGGGGAAATACATCGGCAAGGGGCCGACGAAGCGGCAAAAATGACATGTCGGACGTCGGATTTTCTTACAGTTGGTGGTGGTTGGACGCGCCTAAGAAGGGAAAAACATTGCAGGTATTTGATTGTTATGACAAAAACTATTTTGGCACATGGATTGCTTTATTTGCGCATAAGGTTCGCTGAACCCGAAAAAAGGAGCAAAAAAACCATGAAACGCACCCTGAAATCTCTTGCCGCCGTCGCCGTTGCCGCCGCCATATTCGTGCCTTCCGCCCAGGCGAATGTCATCAATGGCAGCTTTGAGGACGACCTGCAGGCTGCCGGCACCTGGAACATCTATTCCACCCTCACCGGCTGGACCGGCGGGCAGGGCGGTATCGAATTGCGTAATAACGTCGCCGGCGCCGCCCATACGGGCGTCAACTATGTCGAACTGGACACCAACTACAACAGCCTGGCCAGCCAGCTCGTGACGACCTCGGGCGTGCTGTACAACCTGAGCTTTGCCTATTCGCCTCGCGAGGGCGTCGGTGCAGCGTCCAACGGCATTGACGTGTATTGGAACAATGTGATGGTCGGATCCTACACCGGCAATGGCAGCGGCAGCGGCAATAACTGGGCGGTCTACACAGTGGGCGTGCTCGGCACCAGTCCGACCTCCACGCTTGAGTTCCGCGCCGTCGGCACCAGTGACAGCCTCGGCGGATCGCTTGATTCGGTTTCGATCACCTCGGTTCCTGAACCCGCCACGCTGGCACTCTTGGGGCTGGGACTTGCCGGGTTGGGTTTGGCGCGCCGCCGCAAAGCTGCCGTTTAATCCTGGTATCAACTAAGCAACTGAAAACCCCGCTGCGGCGGGGTTTTTCAATTCTGCATAAATCGCCACAGCACAGACAATGCCCGTCGCCGCACTGAACCACTACAACCTGCGCTGCTCGCGCGAATTGCTCGATAGGCTGCGCACGTTTTATTGCGACGTCATCGGACTCCGGCAGGGCGAGCGTCCACCGTTTCCGTCCTTCGGCTACTGGCTCTATGCGGGGGACGATGCCATCCTGCATTTGTCCGAAGCGCGGCCGCAAGAGCAGCGCCTCGCCGGCACGGTGAATACGTTTGACCATGCGGCATTCAGTTGCAGCGGGCGGTCGGAAATGGAAGCGCATCTAGCGCGTTGCGGCGTGGCTTTTGAGACTGCCGAGGTGCCGGGGACGGGGCAGGTGCAACTTTTTCTGAAGGACCCGGCAGGCAACGGGGTTGAGCTGAATTTTGCCGAACGCGATGACTGATCGCGGCAATGATTTCGGAACTTCCAATGGCATCAAAGGCTCGTCATTCCAGGCTGCGCCGAAATGACGGATCCTTATAGCGTTGATTCGGGAACTTCTAAAAACCCTGTCATTCCCGCGCACGCGGGAATCCAATTTTCGTAGGTCATCGATGAGCGTAGAAAAATGGATCCCCGCGTGCGCGAGGATGACAAGTTCTAAAGGTTTCGAGAAGTTCCCAGTTGCATGGGCCCTACGGCATCACCTTCCCCGCCCTCGCCTTCACCGCCGACACGTCCGCATTGTTGATCGCATTGTTGGCGTCGAGATCGAACAGATAGTTGTTGCCGTTACCGACCGTTGCGCCGATGCGCGCCTTCACCGCGCTGATGTCCGCCGCATTCACCGACTTGCTGCCGGTCACGTCACCGACCAGGAATCCCATCGACGCAAACACCGTCAAGGCGTTGTTCACCCCGGTCGCGGTCACGGTAACCCGCTGGTTATCGGGGATGCCGGTCAGGGTAATGACTAGTTCGTTGTTGACGCTGAACGAGGGGCTGGCGCTGCCGACCGGATTGAGCGCGGCATCGACCACCGAC
>JANNGY010000481.1:0-1704 GCA_031404095.1 Betaproteobacteria bacterium
GTTTCACGCCGCCATAGATCGAACGCACGATCGGAATGCGCTGCAGCACGGCATGCCACCAGTTGAGCAATTTGTTGCCGAAGAAATTCGCGGCGATCACCCCGGTCAGCAGCACAATCGCCACCGTCAGGAAAACGCCCATGCCGGGCACGTGGAACCCCATCCACGCCTCGGTCTGGAGTCTTTCCGGCAACAGCAGCAGCGACTGATCCATCAAGCCGATCAGCAGTTTCAATACCCAGCCGGTAATCACCAGCGGTATCCAAACCAATAGTCCCGCGATCAGATATTTGCGCACGCTGGGCTTTCTCGTGCTTACTTGGAAGGAGCAGCCACAGCAGGGGCCGCGGTGGTTGCCGCCGGTGTTGGCTTGGTACTGGGAGTGACCGCAGGCGCGGGCGCAGCAGTTTCAGTTTTAGCTTCGGTTTTCGTTTCCGGCTTGACCTCGGTTTTGCCGTCCGGCTTGGCGTCGGATTTTTCCGCTTCGGTTTTTGTGTCCGCGTCGGCCTTCTTGCCATCACGAAAATCGGTTACGTACCAGCCGCTGCCCTTTAACTGAAAGCCGGGCGCGGTCAATTGTTTGGCGAACGTGGCGCTAGCGCAGACTGGACATTCCGTGAGCGGGGCGTCGCTGATTTTTTGTAATGCATCCTTGGTGTGACCACAGGACGAACATTTGTAAGCGTAGATTGGCATGGCGACGGAGAATCGTTGGACAACTAATTTGTTATTTTAACACAATGAGTTAGCGCACTTGTGCAGTGCCGCAATTGTGGCTATTTAATCAACACTTTGTCGAGCCCCGCCACTGGCACCGGATACCGCATTTTCAAGTTGCCTAGCGTATTGACCAGCACCGAACATACATACAAGTCACGCACCCAATTACGGTCCGCCGGCACGATGTACCACGGCGCACGCGGACTCGACGTGGCAATGATCGCATCCTCATAGACGCGCTGGTATTCGTCCCATTTGTCGCGCGCTTTCAAATCGCCCGGATTGAATTTCCAGGTTTTTGCCGCATCGTCCAACCGGTCCTGTAATCGCCGCTTTTGCTCGTCCTTGGAAATGTGCAGGAAGAATTTAAGAATGATCGTGCCCTCCTCCACCAGCATCGCCTCGAAATCGTTGATCTGCCGGAAGCGCCGTTTGGCGGCGCGGTCGTCAATCCAGCGCTCGACTCGGGTGATGATCACATCTTCATAGTGGCTACGATTGAACACTACCATCTCGCCCTTGGCCGGGACCCGCTCATGCACGCGCCACAAATAGTCGTGATCCAGTTCTGCGGTCGTCGGTGCTTTGAAGCTTGCGACGTGAATCCCAAGCGGATTGATGCCGGAAAACACCTTGCGTATGACACCATCCTTGCCGCCGGTATCCATCGCCTGCAACACCACCAGCACCTTGTGTTTGTGCTCGGCGTACAGCACCTGTTGTAACTCCACAAGCTGCGCATTCAGTTGCGCAACGATGGCGACGGTCGCCGCCTTGTCGCCAGCGAAATTGCAAGTCGAGCGCGGATCGATGTCAGCCAGCTTTGTTTTTCCGTTCGCGATGATCGGGCGAACGGTTTTGACGTTTTCTGATTTCCTGGCCATGATCGGTGTCCTGTATTCTCGGCAATGACTCGCGGCATAATCGCATATCGGCTTTCGCACCACAAACTGGCGACTCTTTCATGATCCGGTTCGGCATTGA
>JANNGY010000482.1:0-8901 GCA_031404095.1 Betaproteobacteria bacterium
ATACTTTTGCAATTGGTCCATGCAGGTGCCGCAGGATACGATCACGGTCTTGATATCGAGGTAATTGAGGGTGTTGGCGACGCGGTGGAACAGCACCCGGTTATCGGTGCTGATTTGCTGGCCCTTGTCGGCGTCGCCCGAGGCCGTCTGCGGATAACCGCAGCATAGGTATCCCGGCGGCAGCACAGTCTGCACACCGACGTGATACAGCATCGCCTGGGTGGCAAGTCCCACTTGGCCGAACAGTCGTTCGGAGCCGCAACCGGGAAAATAAAACACCGCTTCCGCGTCCACGGCGGTCTTGCCCGCATCGCGGATGATGGGGATGACTGTGTTGTCCTCGATATCCAGCAGCGCGCGCGCCGTCTTCTTGGGCAGACCGCCGGGCATGGGCTTGTTGATGAAATGAATGATCTGCGCCTTGATGGGTGGCTTGCCGATCGTGGCGGGAGGCCGCCGGGTCTGCCTTTGTGGCAACAGGAATTTCTTTGCCAGCGTGTGCGCGAATCGCTGCAGCTTGTAACCCCAGTCGATCATCAGCGTCTTGGTGATCTTGATGGTGGTCGGATCGGTTGCGTTGAGGTAGAACATCGCGGCGGCTGTGCCCGGATTGAATTTCTTCTTGCCTTCCTTGCGCAGCAGGTTGCGCATGGCAATCGAAACATCGCCAAAGTCGATATCCACCGGGCACGGGCTCTCGCACTTATGGCAGACGGTGCAATGGTCCGCGACGTCGGAAAACTCATCGAAATGCCTGAGCGACACGCCGCGCCGCGTCTGTTCTTCGTAAAGAAAGGCCTCGATCAGAAGTGAAGTGGCAAGAATCTTGTTGCGCGGCGAATACAGCAGGTTGGCCCGTGGCACATGCGTGGCGCACACCGGTTTGCATTTTCCACAGCGCAGGCAATCCTTGATGGAATCCGAAATCGCACCGATCGCCGATTGCTCGAGGATCAGCGATTCGGCGCCGAGCAGCCCGAAGCTGGGCGTATAGGCGCGCGTCAGGTCGCCGCCCGGCATCAGCTTGCCGGCATTGAAGCGGCCGTGTGGATCCACCCTGGCCTTGTAGTCGACAAAGGGTTTCACCTCGTCCGCCGTCAGGAACTCGAACTTGGTGATGCCGATGCCATGTTCGCCGGAAATCACGCCATTCAGTTTGCGGGCGAACGTCATGATGCGCGCCACCGTCTGGTTTGCCTCCTGCAGCATCGCGTAGTCGTCGGAATTCACCGGGATATTGGTGTGGACATTGCCGTCACCGGCATGCATGTGCAGGGCTACAAATACCCGGCCGTGCAACACGTCCTTGTGCAGCGCATCGAGCTTGGCCAGCAAATGTACGAATACGCGGCCGGAAAAAATCTCGCGCAACGGCTCGCGCAACTCGCGTTTCCAGGAGGCGCGGACCTGGTAGGTCTGCAAAAGCGTGAATACCGTGATGGCGGCATCCTCAATATTGTCGGGCAATGGGACGCCAAGCCCGCGAAGCGCGGGCGCAGCCCAGGCCGCCGGCTCGTCGAGGTGCTCAAGATAAAAACGCCAGCGCGCCGCCACGGTACTCACGAGTTCAAGCGCTTCCAGCCGCGTCGAGCCGATCAACTCTTCCGCTGAAATTTTTTCATCGTCCTCGTCGAGCGGGATGGGTCCGGAGAGAAAGGCTGTCAGGGTGTCGGCCAGTCGCAACTTGTTCTTCAGCGACAACTCGATGTTGATGTGCTCGATACCCTCGGAATAGTCACCGAGGCGATCGAGCGGGATGACCACGTCTTCGTTGATTTTGAAAGCATTGGTGTGCTTGGCGATAGCTGCGGTACGGGCGCGATCGAGCCAGAATTTCTTGCGTGCTTCGGCTGTAACGGCAATGAATCCCTCGCCGTGGCGGGCGTTGGCGAGCCGCACCACCGCACTGGCCGCCTCCATGGCGGCATTTTCGTCGTCGGCAACAATGTCGCCTACCAGCACCATTTTCGGCCGCTGGTTGCGGCGCGATTTGGTGGCGTAGCCGACTGCCTTCAGATAGCGTTCGTCGAGATGCTCGAGCCCGGCAAGGATGGCCTGGTCGTGTTGCTCGAGGAAGTCCTTGATTTCGACGATTGACGGCACCGCTTCCTTGACCTGGCCGAAAAACTCGAGGCATACCGTGCGAACGAATTTGGGCATGCGATGCAGGATGAATCGCGCCGAGGTAATGATGCCGTCACAGCCTTCCTTCTGGATGCCGGGCAGGCCGGCCAGGAACTTGTCGGTGACGTCTTTGCCAAGACCGGTCTTGCGAAACGTGGCGCCGGGAATCGTCAGCAGTTCTTCCTTGATGAGTGTTTTGCCGGTCTCATCGAAAGTGCGGATGCGAAACGAAACCTCGCCAACCTCATGGATCTTGCCGAGGTTGTGGTCGAGGCGCTCGATCTCCATCCATTGTGCGTCGGGCGTCACCATCCGCCAAGAAGCAAGATTGTCGAGCGCCGTACCCCAAAGCACCGCCTTTTTTCCGCCGGCGTTCATGGCGACATTGCCGCCGATACAACTGGCATCGGCCGAAGTTGGGTCGCATGCCCAGACCAGCCCCGCCAATTCTGCCGCTTCCATTGCCCGTTTGGTTACCACGCCAGCTTCACAACGGATGGTTGCCACCGGCTGCGCAACGCCTGGCAGCTGAATGAGCTCGACGCTGCCGAGCGCGTCGAGTTTCTCGGTATTGATCACGGCAGAACGCTTGCCTAGTGGAATGGCGCCACCGGTGTAGCCGGTACCTCCGCCGCGCGGAATGATGGTCAACCCCAACTCGATCAGCGCCTTGACGATAGGCGCGACCTCCTCCTCGGTATCAGGATGCAACACCACGAACGGGTATTCAACCCGCCAGTCCGTGGCGTCGGTCACGTGGGAAACGCGCGCCAATCCATCGAACGCGATATTGTCGCGGCGCGTCACCTTGAGCAGGCGCTTTTCGACTCTCTTGCGGAAATCCCAGGTGTCCGAAAATTCCTGCTCGAAGGCATTGACGGCGCGATGCGCGCGTTTCAGCAATTCAATGACCTTGTTGGAACGGGCTTCTGTGCCGTTGATTACGGGCGTTTCGGCTGCCGGCGGGTCACCTTGGCCGCTGACTGCCGCAGGCGGTTGGCCAACCTGGTCAAGCTGGCGGCGCCGTTCAATTTCCCCGAGGCGGTGGCGCATCGCCTGCGTGAGCGCATAGCGTCGCTTGGGATTGTCGAGCATGTCCTCTTGCAAATACGGATTGCGCTCGACGACCCAGATGTCTCCCAGCACTTCGTAGAGCATGCGCGCGCTGCGGCCGGTCTTGCGCTCCCCGCGCAGGTCCCGCAGCATGTCCCAGGCATCGGCGCCCAACAGGCGCATGACGATTTCGCGGTCCGAAAACGAGGTGTAGTTGTAGGGGATTTCGCGCAGGCGCGGCGCAGGGTCGACGGGATTGCCAGCTTCACTGCCGGAATGGAACGGCAGTATTTCCCCGGTCTTTTTCGCGGGATTGCCAGTTGAGAGAAACGCAGAATTCAACGCCATGACGATTTGCCAATGCCCGGTGCTTGAAGCGGTCAAAAACCTTATGAATTGCATTCTACCGCAGTGCACAAAAACTTGACCGACATCAACTCCCGCCACGACTCCCCAGTCCGCGTGCACCCAGACAAAGGGCGCAAACACTCGCGCATGTTAAAATTTTTAGATTCGTTCCTCGAAAAAACCACAAAACTCCAGCACTGGTGCGGCTGTCCGGGCAAAAATGGCTGAAAAGCCCCGCCGGTGCTTGAGTTACATTTAGGCCCAGTGACCATGTCTGCCGCTGATCGTTTTTCCAGCCCTCCCCCTCCTCTTCACCTGCGTATTGCCTCGCGTGAAAGCCGCCTCGCCATGGCGCAAAGCGATTGGACGGCGGCCAGGTTGCGACAGCTTTATCCGGGCGCGGTCGTCGAGATCATCGGCATGACAACAAAGGGCGACCAGATTCTCGACAAGCCACTTGCACAGATTGGCGGCAAGGGACTTTTCATAAAGGAACTTGAAGTAGCCATCGAAGAAGGGCGCGCCGATTTTGCCGTGCATTCGATGAAAGATGTGCCCATGACCCTGCCACCTGGATTCGCCGCCGTGATCGTCGGTGTTCGTGAAGATGTTCGCGATGCATTCGTGTCCAACCGGTTTGCCGGGATAGAGGAATTGCCACACGGCGCCACGGTCGGCACATCGAGTTTGCGACGGGAGAGCCAGTTACGCCACATTCGCCCGGATTTGAAAATTGAAGCATTGCGCGGGAATGTCAACACGCGCCTCGCGAAGCTGGATGCCGGAAATTACGATGCCATCATCCTGGCGGCGGCCGGCTTGAAGCGGCTGGGTTTGAGTGATCGCATACGCACCGTCCTGGACAGCGCCACGTTCTTGCCGGCAATCGCGCAGGGCGCGCTTGGCATTGAATTCCTGGCCTCCCGCACCGATATCGCCGATTGGCTGGCGCCGTTCGCGCAAGTGAACACGACCTCGGTGGTTGACGCCGAACGCGCGCTGGGACGCGCCTTGACGGCAAGTTGCGATGTGCCACTGGGGGGAAGCGCCGTCATCCGCGACGGCGTTTTGTATCTTGAGGGATTCGTCGCCATGCCGGATGGCAGCCGCATGATTCGCGATGCCATTTCCGGCGACCCGGCCGACGCGGAGGGTATTGGCCTGGCGCTTGCGCAGCGTTTGCTTGCCGCCGGGGCAGACCGGATACTCGCCAGCCTGTCCCGATCCGGCCATGTCTGATGCACTGCCGCTGGCGGGCCTCACCCTGCTGGTGACGCGCCCTCGTAGCCAGGGCCAGTCCACCGCAGTGGCACTCCGCGCTGCAGGCGCAGTCGTGATCGAGATGCCGGTGCTGGAGATTGCGCCGGTTGCGTGCGCCCTCGATGCCGGCGTATTCGCCGCGGCATACGCCGTCATTTTTGTCAGCGCTAATGCGGTCGAGCATGGAGTGCCTTGCCTGCGTGCACACGGCGGGTTGAGCAGCCGCATCCTGGTGGCGGCCATCGGTCAAGCCACGACGCGCGCACTGAATGAAGCGGGATTCGCCAATGTTGTGTCACCGCAACAAAGCATCGATAGCGAAGGCCTATTAGCCATGCCGCAATTGCAGCCAGCGCGGGTTAGGGGGCAACATGTCATTCTCGTTCGCGGAAAGAGTGCGGACGGTGGCCGCAAGCTGCTGGAAGAATCTCTCGTGGCGCGCGGCGCGAGCGTGGCGTTGGCGATATGTTACGAAAGGCGGAAACTGGTTCCGTCGCGCAAACAAGTCGAATCACTGTTTGAGTTGATGAAAAACAATTTCGCGGCCGTGGTACTGAGTGTCGAAACGCTGGATAGCCTGCTGGAATCATTTGCGGGCCACGAGCCGCTACTGAAGTCTGCCTGGTTGCTGGTGCCGCATGCACGCGTGGCTGCGGCTGCCACCGCGCGCGGATTTTCCCGCATTGCCGAAATCGGCATGTCCGCCGAGGCCATGGTTCCCGCGTTGATTCAGTTGAAACCGCGCCTCACTTCCCCCGCCTCCCAGCCATGATGGATGAACTCGCTTCCCGCGCCGAATCAGGAGTATCTCGCCCGCCGCCCCAATTCGGTGGCCGCCTTCTGGCCGTGCTGGCAATCGCCGTGGTCAGCCTGGCATTGGCTCTGTGGAGCCTGCTGGCCGGGCGCGACGCCGAACAGAACCTGACGCAAAACCTGGGCGCGAGGCTGGCCGAGCAAAACCAGGCGCAAAAACAGGCGGCTGGCCAGCTTGATCTGCTGGCCAGGGATTTGCGCGATTCGCAGAATCGGGTCGCACAACTGGAAGGAAAACTCGCAGAATTCCAGGGGCAGCGGGTGGCCATGGAAGAAATGTATCGCGAACTCGCGCGCGCGCCGGATGACTGGTTGCTGGCCGAGATTGAACAAACATTGAATATCGCCAGCCGCGAATTGACTCTGGCAGGCAATGTTCGCGCCGCGCTGATCGGTCTGCAGGCGGCTGACCAGCGCCTGGCGCGTGCCGATAAGTTGCAGGTGGTGCAATTGCGCCGCGCCATCACGCAGGACATGGAGCGCCTCAAGGCCCTGCCACTGGTCGATACCCAGGGCGTAAGCGTCAAGCTGGACAATCTGATGAGCCTCGCGGCAGCCCTGCCGCTGGCTGTGCCGGATGCGATCACGCCGGCGGCGCGCGAGGTGCGGGCCAACGATGCGAATGACAACATTGCGTTGCGGTTTGCCAAGGACCTGTGGCACGAGATCAAGCAACTCATCCGAATTCGCGAGATCGACAGCGGCGACCCGGCGCTGTTGTCCCCGCAGCAATCCTATTTCCTGCGCGAGAATCTCAAGCTGCGATTGCTGTCGGCCCGCACCTCGCTGATCGCGCGTGACGAAACGAACTACAAGGAAGACCTGAAACTGGCGCGCGAGTTGCTCGTCAAATATTTCGATCCCAAGGCCAAGGTTAATGTCAACGCGCTGTCAATGTTGAAGCAACTGGCCGAAAACCCGGTATCGGTTTCCGCGCCCGATATCGCGGCCAGTCTCGCCGCCGTGCGTGCCGCGCGCGCCGCGCGCGAACGGCAGGGCCGCTAGGCGATCATGTCGCGGCCGATCCGATGGGTACTTTGGTTGCTGGCACTGGCCGCGGTTGCGGTCGGCATCGCACTGGCCGGACGCCACGGCAGCGGATATGTGGTGATGGTGGTGCCGCCGTGGCGGATCGAGCTGTCGGTCATGCTGTTTGTCATTTTGGCCATTGCCGGATTTGCGCTGGCCTACTGGATGATCCGGCTGGCGGTGGCGAGCTACCACCTGCCGCGGCACATGAGAATGAGGCGCGCCGAGCAAGAGCGGATCAAGAGCCGGGAGGCGGTTTTTGCCAGCCTGGAAATGCTCTTCTCCGGGCGATTTCGCGATGCCGAAGAGAAGGCGCGCGTCGGCATGCAACACGCGGACACGCGCGATCTGGCGGCCGCGCTGGCGGCTTGGGCAGCCTACGAGGGTGGAGATTCGCTTGCGGCGGTTCCGTATCTGGACCGCATTCGTGGCGAAGGTGGCGACAAATCAGCCAATATGCGCGACGCATCAAAGGCATACATGCTGTTGGCCGATGGCCGCACCCACGAGGCGCGCGAGTTGCTTAGAAACCTCGCCGAAAACGACCCAAAGAACCCGGGTGTGCTGAAAATGAAAGTTGAGGCCGAAGTCGCCGAGAAAGCCTGGGACGATGTGCTCGCCACGCTGAGCCCGCTCGCGCGTTCGGGACTGCTTCCGGAAGCGGCGGCACAGCAGATTCGGCTGAATGCACAGATGAACCTGATCAAATCCAAGCCGGCCAATCGCGAAGTCATCATCGCGGCATGGGAGGCACTCGACAACACCTCGCGCTTCGATGTGGCAATGGCCGTCACGGTCGCCAAAAGGCTGGCCGGACTCGGCTGTGGCGACGATGCCCGCCGTCTGGTGGAGGAGACCATCGACAAACGTGGGCCGGAGGGATGGGACAGCTCGCTCGCGGCCGTCTACGCCGATTGCAAGGGTGACTCGACGCTTGCGCAGATCGAGCGCGCGGAAAAATGGCTGAAGGCGCAAGCGCGCGATGCGGTGCTGTTGGCGACGCTGGGCAAGCTCTGCATGCGCCAGTCGTTGTGGGGCAAGGCGCAAAGCTACCTCGAGGCGAGCGTGGCCCTGGCACCGACGCTGGATGCACACATGACGCTGGCACGCCTGATGGAACAGATGGGCAAGCGCGATGAAGCGGTGCGCCACATCAGGCGCAGTGCGGAGCTGGCAAAATAACTGGCGTGGCGGCGAACGTGCACGAGAGCAGGTTGCGTGACGGTTATGAAATCACCACCGACCACGCACGTATCGACGTGACCGCCGTCCACGGATTCCTGAGCCTCGACTCCTACTGGGCGCGCAACATTTCTCGCGACGCGGTCGAACGCTCAATGCGGCATTCAATCTGTTTTGCCGTCCTCCATGATGGCGGCCTGGCGGGTTTCGCCCGCGTCACCAGCGACCGCGCCACGTTTGCGTACCTTGGTGACGTTTTCGTTTTGCCCGCGCATCGCGGCAAGGGTCTTGCCAAATGGCTTATGGCGTGCATCGGCAAACACCCGGAACTGCAGGGACTGCGCCGCTGGATGCGTGCGACCTCTGACGCACATGGGCTATACGCGCAATCCGGCTTCACGCCGCTCAAAGCGGCCGATCGCTGGATGGAGAAACATGATCCCGACGTGTATGCAAAGGCCGATCTCTAGCACTGGTGCGGCTTGCCGGCATTAATGTCGCCAAACGCCGCACCAGTGCTTGAGTTTTGCCTGTCATTTTACGCTTGTCGAGCATCCGCGAATCTTTCGTCTGAGCCACGGTCAACGCAATCTGCAAGTTTCTTGCTAGCAGCTCGGCAGAATCCATGCTTGCGACGACAGGCGCGACCATGCCGCATTGACATGCGTCGGTTGCATCAGGTCCGCTTTGCGCGGGCTCCATGCCCGAACAGCAGCCAGCGCCTCTTCGGGATTGGTAGCAAATGGCGCATTCGAAGCAACCCAATGTACCGTCGCCAGCAACTCCATTCCGTACGCCGACTGGAAACCGTCAATCAGGTTAGAGACGCGTTCGATTGCGTCGAGGACCGATTGCCCCTCCAGTTCCTGCTCCAGAAATGAAGTTGCCTCACGCTGAGCAGTGTCCGTTGGCTCGATCTCTGCCTCAACCACACCATCGCCCAAGCCGCGAATGAAGTGACCCTCCATGCTTTCCAGCGCATGGCGAAGAGTCTCTGAGTATGGCCCGTATTTTTCCTTCACAAAATCGATTCGCGGGAAGGACACGCCGACCAACTGCATGAAGTAGACAAGTTTTTGTACTTCGAGCTTG
>JANNGY010000483.1:0-9670 GCA_031404095.1 Betaproteobacteria bacterium
GGAAACCGGACATCTTGGCGGTACGCGCAATTTGCTTGAGCCTGGACGCGATCTGCGATTCGATTTCAACGGCTGGCAAAGAAAGAACCAGATTGCGTTCGAGGCGGCTCGCGGTGGTCGCGCTGGGGGTATTGGCTTGTGCTTGCATGACAGTCCTTAGTACATTGGCTACTCGCGCCACAGCAGAAATTGCCAACCGAACCGGTCGCAACGACTGGGCACGCTGAGAGTTGAAAGATTATTGTTTGGTGCGAAAGAAGGGACTCGAACCCCCACGCCGTAAGGCGCTGGAACCTAAATCCAGTGCGTCTACCAATTCCGCCACTTTCGCCCAGATTTACGAATTGCTCGTTTGCAACCTGAACGCGCGCATTTTACCGCAAACCGTCTCGATTCGCGCGCCGGAAGCGGCTTTTTTGTTCCAGCGTACAGTACGAAAGTGCTTGTTTTACAAATATAATTCGCCAATATGTCTACCAATTCGCACACGTGTCTGTCGATCATTACGAGAACTTTCCGGTAGCGTCCTGGCTTCTGCCGCCGCTTCTTCGGCATCCCATCGAGGTCATATACGCATTCGCCCGCTCGGCCGACGATTTTGCCGACGAAGGTTCAATGACGGTGCCCGAACGTCTGGCGTTGCTTCAAGGCTATCAGCATGAACTTGACTTGATTGCCTCGAATTCCGGGTCGGAGAATCCGTTGTTCATCCAGCTCGCGCACATCATCCACGAGCATTCGCTGCCACTTCAGCTGTTTCGCGATCTGCTGGACGCCTTTATCCAGGATGTGACCAAGACCCGTTACGCCAACTTCGTGGAACTGATGGATTATTGCCGGCGCTCAGCCGACCCGATCGGGCGACTTCTGCTGCACTTGTATCGCAAGACGACCGCACAGAACCTGGCGCAAAGCGATTCGATTTGCTCGGCTTTACAACTCATCAACCATTGGCAGGACATCGCCATCGACTGGCAGAAGGGCGCGGGGGGGCGCGTTTACCTGCCGCTGGACGACCTCACCCGCTTTGGCTTGAGCGAGAACGACATCGCGGCCCAGAACAATAGCGAGGCATGGCGGCGACTGATGGAATTTCAGTGCGAACGGGCACGCGCCATGATGAATTCGGGCCGTCCGCTCGGCCGGTCGCTTCCCGGACGCATCGGCGCGGAACTGAGGTTGATCATCGCGGGGGGCGTGACAATACTCGATAAAATTGACGCCGTGCACGGTGATATTTTTCGGCGCAGGCCGCAGCTCACCAAATGGGATTGGCTCAGGATCGCACCTCGTGCACTGGTTTTTCAATGACACCCGACCAATACTGCCGGAAGCACGATCAAGCGCAAAGCGATGCGCACATTGTGCGCATGCTTTGTTTTGGCGGATGCACCGCGCGATGACACCCGACCAATACTGCCAAAACAAAGCGGCAAAGAGCGGCTCCTCCTTCTATTACAGCTTCCGCTTTCTGACGCCGGCGCGGCGGCGCGCCATCACGGCCCTGTATGCCTTTTGCCGCGAGGTCGACGACATCGCCGATGATGTCGCCGACATCAACGTGGCGCGTGCCAAGCTTGGCTGGTGGCGGGCGGAAGTCGCCAATCTGTTCGCCGGGCATCCGCAGCATCCGGTCACCCGGGCGCTGGAGCCGGCGACCCAAGCCTTCGGCGTCGATCAGGACCGCCTGAACGAGATTATCGAGGGCATGGAAATGGACCTGACCCGGCATCGATACAACGATTTTGAATCGCTGAAACTGTATTGTCATCGCGTTGCCGGCGTCGTCGGGCAGCTCTCGGCCAGCATTTTCGGCCATACGCGGCCGCAGACCATGGTTTACGCCGAGAACCTCGGCCTCGCCTTTCAGATGACCAACATCATCCGTGATGTTGGCGAGGACGCCCGTCGCGACCGGATCTATCTTCCGGCCGATGAAATGCAGCGATTCGGCGTGACGATCGAGGATGTTTTGCGCATGCGCCATACGCCGGGCTTTGAAAAACTCATGGCGTTTCAGGCGGAGCGGGCAAAGTCCCTTTATGACGCGGCATTCGGCGCGCTCATGCAAGACGAACGCCGCCCGCAGCGCCCGGGACTGATCATGGCCGCGATCTATCGTACGCTGCTCGACGAGATCGAGCGTGGCGGCTTCAGGGTGCTGGCCGAGCGCACCTCGCTGACACCCCTGCGCAAATTATGGATTGCCTGGCGCACCTGGGTGACGACGTGACCGCCCCAACCGGAGCCTCCACCGCCCGCGTGGCGATCATCGGCGGCGGATACGCGGGCATGGCGGCGGCGGTGTCCCTCGCCGCGCGCGGCACTTGCAGCACGATATTTGAGGCCGGAAAATTCCTCGGCGGGCGCGCACGTCGCATCGATTACCGCGGCGAGACGATCGACAATGGACAGCATATTCTGTCCGGGGCCTATTCGGAGTCTCTGCGCCTGATGGCGATGGTCGGTGTGCCGGAGGCGTCGGTGTCGCGAATTCCACTGGCGCTTTCCATGCCCCCTCACTTTTCGCTGCGGGCTCCGCGGCTGATCGCGCCACTTCATTTGCTTTGGGCGTTGTTGTCCGCAAAGGGCCTGACCCTCGCCGACCGGTTTGCGGCCATACGATTCATGCGGGCACTGAAGGCCGCGAAATTTCAGGTCGGCGCGATGGACACGGTGGCATCGCTTCTGGCGGCGCAGCGACAGCCGGACAGGTTGATCCGGCATCTCTGGCAACCGCTGGCCATTTCTGCGCTCAACACACCCATTGCCACCGCGTCGGCGCAGATTTTCGCCAACGTGCTGCGCGACGCGCTTGCCGCCTCGCGCGACGCCAGCGACCTGATATTGCCGCGCACCGACCTCTCCGCCCTGTTCCCGGACCTGGCCGCCGCCTGGCTCGCCGCCCGCGGCAGCACAGTCAATTCCGGCACGCGGGTGAAAAGTGTTCGGGCGGCGGGAGAGTTGCTGGAAATCGCCGCCGATACCGGGGAAACGAAATTCGACGCGGTAATCGTCGCCATCGGCCCCCACCAGTTTGACTCGATTTCGCTGCCGGCGGAGTGCGTAATCAATGTACCGTTCTCCTATCAGCCGATCGTGACGATCTACCTGAGATTTGACCGTCACGTCCGCCTGCCGCTTGCCATGCTTGGCCAGGCAGATGGCATGGTGCAATGGTTCTTCGACCGTCGACAGCTTGTGCAGGGTTCGGCCGGCACGCTGGAACCATTGACGGGCGACGGCTTGATCGCGGCAGTCATATCCGCATCCGGGGCGCATGAAACAATGACTCACGACGATCTGGCGGCGCAAGTCCTGCTCGAACTGACCAGGCATACCGGACCATTGCCCGTACCGTTGTGGACCAAAGTCATCATGGAAAAATTCGCGACGTTTGCCTGCACCGCGCCCATTCAACGGGACCGTCCCGCAAACCTGACGAGTTGCCCCGGACTCGTCCTGGCGGGCGACTATACGGCGGGCGAGTATCCGGCCACCATCGAAGGCGCGGTTCGAAGTGGCATCTCGGCGGCAGAACATGTCAGCCATTTCCTGTCTGCAAGGCGCCCATGAACCTGCGTGAAATCAAACTTCCAACTGACTACCAGCCGGCGCCCGGCTTGCTCAACGATCGCGTCATCCTCGTCACCGGGGCAGGCCAGGGTCTCGGGCGCGTGGCCGCGCTGGCATTTGCGCGAGGTGGCGCCACGGTCATCCTGCACGGGCGCAATGTCCCGAAACTTGAAGCGGTTTACGACTTGATCGACGCGGAGGGATTACACCAGGCGGCCATCCTGC
Source organism: Betaproteobacteria bacterium (assembly GCA_031404095.1). GTDB lineage: Bacteria > Pseudomonadota > Gammaproteobacteria > Burkholderiales > Usitatibacteraceae > UKL13-2. Next base: position 3,802 of record JANNGY010000483.1, read on the forward strand.
CACTGGATTTCGCCAAGGCCACGCAAGCGGAACTGGAAGGATTTGCACAGTCCATTCAAAACACGTTACATCGCCTCGATGGCATCTTTCATGGCGCAAGCCACTTCGTCTCACCGATGCCGATGGCACTGCACGATCTTGACAAGTGGATGCAACACGCCCGGGTAAACCTGGCCGTGCCGGCTGCGCTTACCAAAGCTTGCATGCCCATGCTGACGCGTTCGGGCGATGCATCGGTGATATTTCTCACCGAAACCCATGCGCTACAGCCGAAGGCATACTGGGGACCGTTTGCTGTCGTCAAGAGTGCCCTGGCAACACTGACGACCATCCTGGCCGACGAATTCGAGGCGACCCGCACGCCGCGTTTCAATCTCTGCCATCCGGGACCGGTGGCGAGCCCGATGCGGGCGAAGAGCCACCCTGGCGAGTTAGGCGCGAGCTTGCCGTCAGCCGAGACACTGGCGACACGCTTCATGTACCTCATCGGCCCGGACAGCGCCGGCATTTCCGGCCAGTTATTGGCTTGCGGCGGCTCAGGCGGAAAATCTTGACCGGCCCCATCCCCTGATTGCGGCACACTCAGTCCGCCGAATGAGCCCAAATTGTTCCGATATGTTCCGATTCGGCTCCAGTTTTCGGTAACATATGGAAAAATATCAATAACATCCGTCGCACACCTCCAATCGTAAGCAAGAAAGTCGGCTAAATTCCATCGTGAGCGCCATGCTTGATCAGGGTAATCGGACTTTTATCGGCAGTGTCGTATTTGTCGATATCGTCGGCTATTCACGAAAGTCGGTGTCCGAGCAGATCAATATCAAGGACCGGTTCACCTCGCTGCTGTCCGAATCCCTCACCGATATTCCGCCCGAACAACGCCTGATCCTCGATACGGGGGACGGCGCCGCGCTGAGCTTCCTGGGCGACCCGGAGGATGCGCTGTTTGTCAGCATGAACCTTCGCGACATGGTCGATCGCGCGATTGCCGAGGCAGGCAGTCCGCCAGTCGAGGGCATCAAGGTCGACAATGTCGATGATGTCGATGCGCCCGGAGGGTTGCCGCTGCGTATTGGCATCAATCTCGGCCCGGTCAAGCTGGTGCGCGATATCAATGGACATCCCAACATTGTCGGCGACGGCATCAATGTCGCCCAGCGCATCATGAGTTTCGCGCGGCCTGGCCAGATTGTCGTCTCGCGCTCATTCTTCGACGTGGTGTCGGTGATTTCGGACGAGTACGCAAAGCTCTTCAAATATGAAGGCTCGCGCACCGACAAGCATGTACGCGAGCACGAAATCTATATCGTCGGCGATTCCGCGGCGGCGTTCAAGCAGGCAAAGGCCGGGACCGTCGATCGCGCCGCAGCGACCAATCCGAACACGCGCGCGCAACGCCAGGCCGGTGTCGGTACCGGCACCTTCGGTGTCCGCCAGTTTTCTGACGGCGAATCGCTTCCCTTCCTGCAGGATCGGCGAAAATTGACGATGGCAGGCGGAGCACTTGCCGCTGTCGTCCTTGCCCTTGCGATAACGCTGGTCATGAAGAAACCGGCGGAGCCGCCGGCTGGCATCGTCGACGCACCCAAGGGCGGTTTGGCCATCCCGCCACCCAAAACGGAGGTCGCGCCCAGCGTGCTGGCCAATGCGCCGGCCGATGCCGCCAAGTCCGCCGACACCCCGGCGGCGGCCACCACACCCGCAACGGCAACGCCAGCCCCGTCAGCACCGGCGCCCGCTGTTGCCGGCACCGCCGCCGCGAGCAAGCCAGACACGACCAAAGTGGACGCGGCCAAGGCCGAGGCTGCCAAGCTCGCCATGGCCGAGGGGCGTTTGAATCTGACCATCCAGCCTTGGGGGGATGTATTCGTCAACAACAAGTCGATCGGCGTCTCGCCGCCCCTGAAGCAGCACAAATTGCCGCCCGGCAAGTATCGTATCGAGGTGAGGAATACCTCGTTCACGCCTTTCATCACGAATATCGAAATCAAGCCGAAAGAAGATGTCAGCGTCAGGCACAAGTTCCAGTAACCAATACGGGTTGCCGGAGGCGCTTTCCGGCAATCGCCACCAACGGGGTCAATGAATGTCGCGCTCCTGTGTACTCGACCGCTGGTCTCAACTCACCGCCTTGCTCCGTCTCGTCGTGGTGGTCGGCCTGGTCGCCATGTCCACGGGTTGCGCGGTCAAACCGCCGGCGCCGTCGATCTCACAGGCCGAAGAACTTGCGCGCCGGCAGCGCGTTGAGCGCGCCGAGACGAACCTCAGTGAAGGACTGAAACAATACGACGCGGGCAGCTACGAAGATGCGATGAAAAACCTGCTTATCGCCCTCGACAGTGGCGTGCTGTCGACGCCGCAGCAACTGAGCGCAAGAAAGCACCTGGCGTTCATTCAGTGCGTCAATAATCGGGAACTGGTCTGCAAGGAAGAATTCGAAAAGGCTTTCCTGCTTGACCCCAAGTTCGACTTGACGCCAGCCGAAGCCGGGCATCCGACATGGGGCCCGGTATTTCGCGTGGTCAAAACGGAAATCGAACTGCGCAAACAGGGCAAGTCCCTGCCGGCGGCAGTTGTGGTGCCGCCGACCGCGGGCGAAAAACTCGTTGCCGAGGCCGTAAAACAGTATGACGACGCCGAATACCAGAAATCCATCAAGCTCTTCCAGGATGCCCTGAAAGAAACGCTTTCCCCGGCGGATCAAATCCGCGCGCATAAATATTCCGCGTTCAGTTACTGCCTGACCAATCGTCAGACGTTGTGCCGGGCAGAGTTTGACAAGATCCTGCAATTGAATCCCGCCTTTGAACTCGACGCCGCCGAGGCGGGGCACCCTTCCTGGGGCCCGCCTTTCCGCACCGTCAAGGCCAAGCAAAAACAGGCGCCCGCCAAAAAATAGCATGATAGAGACGCTCGGCCGCTACAAGATACTTTCCATCATCGGCCAAGGCGCGATGGGAGTCGTCTATAAAGCCGTCGATCCGATGATCGACCGCACTGTCGCCATCAAGACGGTAAACCTGTCGCTCAACAAGGATGAGCAGGCCGAATACGAACTTCGATTCCAGCAGGAAATCAAGGCGGCGGGACGGCTCAATCATCCAAATATCGTCACCATTTATGACGTCGGCCGCAATGAAGACATGGCCTACATGGCGATGGAGTTCCTGGAAGGCAAGGAACTCAAGGACATTCTTGCCGACGACGGCCGACCCGAGGTGATGGCATCAATCGACTGGATCGCGCAAATCGCCCAGGGATTGGCCTTTGCGCACGACAACGAAATCGTTCATCGCGATGTGAAACCCTCGAATATCATGATCGTTCGCGGCGGGCTGGCAAAGATTACCGACTTCGGCATTGCGCGCATGCCCGCGTCGGCGGTCAAGACCATGACCGGGCTGATACTCGGCAGTCCCCGCTACATGTCACCGGAACAGGTGATCGGCCGCAGCCTTGACCACCGGACCGATATTTTTTCACTGGGAGTGGTGCTCTACGAAGCACTCACCGGCACGCCGCCATTCGATGGCGACAATGTCAACGCAATCATGTACGCGACGGTCAATACCATTCCGCCCGCCCCCTCCAATGTCAACGCCGGCGTGCTGGCCATGCTGGATCTGGTCGTCGCCAAGGCGCTGGCAAAAACGGTCGACGAACGCTATCAAACGATGCGGGAATTTGCCGATGACCTTGGTCAGGTCAGGCGGTTGCTGGTGAAGCAACCCAGCGGCGACGTGCTGGCAAAGCAGGCGCCACCGTCTGCCAAGCCACTGTCGCTCGATACGCTTGGCGCCGGCCGCTACCAAAAGGATCGCGCCGTCGAGCAGGAAGCGAAGCCCCTCAAGCTCGCCAAGGCGTTTGATTCTTTCGATGCCACCCTGAAGCTCGCGGCCATGACCAACCAGATCGGCGAGTTCGGCGAGTACATCAGTGAAACCCAGAAGATGCGCGCCTACAAAGGCAAGATCACCGGCGAACTCGCGCGGCAGGCGGCGCCTGCGGCGGACAAGCACGACGGCACGTCACCCGCCATGAACCCGGCGGATCTTTCGGGCACCACCCTGACGATGGCGCAAATGCGCGAATGGGACGCGGCGCAGACAGGAACGACAAATCCGCCCAGCAATATTTGGCCAATCGTGATTATCGTCTTGCTGGCGGTGCTGGCGATCGGCCTGGCGATCGCGCTGGTGTTGCGTTGACGCGTTTGCCAACTTGACAGGGTATTGCGAAAAGACAGGGTATTGCGAAAAGACGGTCGTTTCCGCGCGGGCAGCCGCCCGCTCACGCCCGAGCGCGTCGCCGGGCGGGGATAACAAGTTCTTTCGGTATCGGTAAGTTTACGACGGGCAGACTCTAGCACTGGCGCGGCGTTCCAGTCACTTTTGGCCTGCGATGCTTGCTGGTGCTAGAGTTTCCCCCCGAAAACGGGCAATCCCACCCATTTCCGCGTCACCACCCACCGCCAGAAATTATCAATGAGCCGCCTTCTCGTTTTCCGCGTCGCCGGCATTGCCGTGCTGACGGCCATATGGGCACTTTCGTTGCTTCCCGGACCCGATTTGCCGGACGTCCCGGGCAGCGACAAATGGCACCATTCGCTGGCCTACTTCGCCTGCATGTTCTGCTGGGGCCAGGTCTACCTGCGGCCCGTACACCGACTGCAACTGGCTATCGCCTTCGTCGCGATGGGGATCCTGATTGAATGCCTGCAATATTTCACCTCGACACGGTCGTTCGAATGGATGGACATGCTGGCCAACGCGCTCGGCGTCATTGGCGCCTGGCTGGTCGTTACCGTGCAGCGGTCGGTCGCACGGCGACGCTCGCGCGGCGAGCCAGACACGACTTCTCCGGATTGATTCACGCCCGTGGCGACCGCGCTTGACCATCTGGTGCTGGGCACCGCGGATCTTGACCGTGGCGCCGCATGGCTGGAGCGGTTCCTGGGGGTCACACTCTCCGCGACCGGTCGCCATCGGCGAATGGGTACGCACAATCGGCTGCTCTCGCTCGGCCCGCATTGCTACCTGGAACTGATAGCCGTCGATCCTGCCGTCCCGGCTGGTTTCATGCCCCGCTGGTTCGGCCTGGACACGCCGGATGTACAGGACCGCATCGCGTTGCGTCCGCGCCTGATTGGCTGGGTGGCGCGCACCGGCGAAATTGACGCGCTCACCGACAAGACCGGCGGGTTGCTGGGTGGCGTCCAGCCGATGGACCGCGAAAATGGGCCGGACCATTACCGATGGCGCATCACGGTACCGGATGACGGCTACCCTGTCGAGGGCGGCCTGGTGCCAAGTCTGATTCAATGGGATGTGCCGTTCCACCCCTGTGATCGCCTGCCCGACCAGCAATGCCGGTTCGAGTGGATGGAGGCGGCACACCCCAATCCGGCCAAGGTGAATTACCTGCTGAAAGAACTGGGCCTCGCGAACGCCTTGACCCTTACCGCCACCCCACCGTATTCGGGCATGACCCTGTGCGCTTATATCCGCACAGCGGCCGGCGTCAAGACGCTCATGAGCTAAACTTGAAGTCTTTTCATTGCTCGACAGTCAGTCGCCGACTTCATGAAATCATTCGTCAAACGTGCTGTTTTAGTGATTCTCGCCATCATCCTGCTCGTCGCCGCGGTCTCGGCGGTCGAGTATCTCGGGGGACAACCGATGGGTCTTTTTTCGGGTTCACGCCCAATCAACCTGGGTTTTAGCAACGGCAAGTTTTCACCCCCCTTGTGGAAGCCGAATTGCGTGTCGTCAACGGTCTAGACAGAGTAGTCCGAGACCGAGGTGACCATGATGCCGGGATCGACCTCTAAAGGCTGGGTCGAACTCATGCCGGCGCCGACCGACTCCGA
>JANNGY010000484.1:0-5230 GCA_031404095.1 Betaproteobacteria bacterium
GTACGCCGACGCGCAATGCGTCCTTGGGGTACCACAGCATGTCGATCGGCAGGCCGACCGAGATATTGGATTTGATGGTTGAGTCAAACGAGATCAGCACGCACTTGGCGGCCTCCTTCTGCGGCGTCCCGGGTGTCAGCACACGGTCGAGGATCGGTTTGCCATATTTCGCTTCGCCGAGCTGAAAGTAGGGGGTTTCATCGGAGGCCTCGATGAAATTACCTTGCGAGTAGAGATGGAACAGGCGCTCATGTTCACCCTTGATCTGGCCGCCGATGATGAGATTGGCCGTTGCCTCGATCCCGGCTTGCATCAGCATCTGGCCGTCGCGTTTCTGCATTTCGCGCAATGCATCGCCGGCCAGGGTGGCGACGTCGAACATCGATTCCGCGTTCCAGATGGTGGGCACGTCAGCCGCCGCGTGCTTGTGGCGATCGAGAAGGTCGGTGACGCCCTGGGTCATCGACAGGTTGCCGCTCGACAGGACGACGATGACGCGGTCGTCAGGCTTTTCGTAAACCCGCATTTTGCAGAAAGTGGCGATATGGTCCACGCCCGCGTTGGTGCGCGAGTCGGACGCGAAGATCATCCCTGTGTCAAGGCGCAGGGCCACGCAATAAGTCATTTCATTATCCTCACGAAGCTGCTTTTCCTATGGCCACACTATGCGCCGGCCCTGGTAGAGACCACCAGTTCGGGCGCGAAAAAAGCGTGGTTGATTTCCGCACCGAGTTCCGCCGTCGAGGCCAGGAAGTCGGTCAGGTACTCGTGCAACCCGGCCTCGAAAATGACGTCGATGAGCCCGAATTGCAGCGCGGCATAAATTTCGCCGGCCTGGCGGGTCGCTTCCGCGGACGAACGATTCTGCACCGCTGCCAGGATTTCGTACACGTCGTGCATGCAATAGTGCAATGAACGGGGAATGTCCCTGCGCAATATCAGCAGTTCGGCAATGCGCCGTGGCGTGACGGTATCGCGATATACCTTTCGGTAGGACTCGAACGCCGATACCGAACGCAGGACCGCGGACCACTGGTAGAAATCGACCGCACCGCCGACGTCGGTAATGCTGGGCAGCAGCACATGATATTTCACGTCAAGCATGCGGGCGGTATTGTCGGCGCGTTCCATGTAGGTGCCGAGGCGCAGGAACTGGAAGGCTTCGTCGCGGCGGATGGTGCCGAACGTCACGCCGCGGAACAGGTGCGACCGTTCCTTGACCCATTCAAAAAATGTCGTGATACCGCGCGCGTGCAGGCGATCTTCGTCCATGTTCTGCATTTCCAGCCAGGTCGAATTGAGCACTTCCCACATCTCGCTGGTGATGGTGCCGCGCACCGCGCGCGCGTTCGCGCGCGCTTGCTTGGCGCAGTTGTAGATCGAAGAGGGATTATCAGCGTCGAGGGCCATGAAGTGCAGGACTTCCTTGGCGCAAACGATGGAATGGCGGCCGCTGAACGGAAACAGGGTGCCGGTGATATTCAGCGGCGCAAACCACTCCTGGTCCTGCAGGTCCGGCTCCTTGGTCAGCAGCGACATGCGGGAGGCGACAGCGAGAATGCGCGCCGTATTCTCGGCGCGCTCGACGTAGCGCGACATCCAGTAGAGGGTGGAGGCAGTTCTTGAGAGCATGGTTTACCCGCTAGTCCACAATCCAGGTGTCTTTGACCCCGCCGCCTTGTGAGGAATTCACCACCAGCGACCCTTCACGCAATGCCACGCGCGTCAATCCGCCCGGGACAAAATTCACGCTCTTGCCGGATAGCACGTATGGCCGCAGATCGATGTGACGCGGCGCGAGCCCCTTGTCGGTAAATGTCGGGCAGACCGAGAGTGACAACGTCGGCTGCGCGATAAACCGTTCGGGCGCGTCGAGAACGCGCTGGCGATAGCGCTCGATTTCGTCTTTCGTCGAAGTCGGGCCGACCAGCATGCCGTAGCCGCCGGAGCCCTGCGCTTCCTTGATGACCAGGTCGGCTATATGGGCCATGACGTAATCGAGATCCTCTTTGTTCGAGAGCTGCCAGGTGTGCACGTTTTTCAGGATCGGCTCTTCGCCGAGGTAGAAGCGGATCATTTCCGGCACATAAGGATAAAGAGACTTGTCGTCGGCGATGCCGGTGCCGACCGCGTTGGCCAGCGTCACGCGGCCGGCGCGATAGGTGTTCATCAGGCCCGGGACGCCCAGCATGGAATCGGCGCGAAAGGCGAGCGGGTCGATGAAGTCATCGTCGATGCGGCGATAGATCACGTCCACTTTCTGCGGGCCCTGGGTGGTGCGCATGAAAACCGTATTGTCCTGGACGAACAGATCGACACCTTCCACCAGTTCAATACCCATTTGCTGGGCGAGGAAGGCGTGTTCGAAATAGGCGGAATTGAAATTGCCGGGCGTCATCAGCACGATGGTCGGATTGTCCACGCCGAGCGGAGCGGCATTGCGCAGCGTTTCCAGCAGCAGGTCGGGATAGTGATCGACCGGCCGGATATTCTGCACGCCGAACAATTCCGGGAACAAACGCATCATCATCTTGCGGTTTTCTAGCAGGTACGAGACGCCGGACGGCGTACGAAGATTGTCTTCGAGCACGTAGTATTCGCCGTCGGCGTCCTTGACCAGGTCGATGCCCGCAACGTGTGCATAAATCCCGCCCGGGACGTCGATATGCATCATTTCGGGGCGAAACTGGGAATTCCCGAGGACTTTGTCGGCGGGAACCTTGCCGGCCTTGAGGATGTTCTGCTGGTGATAAACATCGTGCAGGAAGAAATTGAGGGCGGCGATCCGCTGCCGCAGGCCGCGCGAAACTTCGTCCCACTTCGCACCAGGGATGATGTGGGGCACGATATCAAACGGGATCAGGCGCTCGGTGCCGGTGGTCTCGCCGTACACGGCAAAGGTGATTCCCACGCGATGAAAAAGAAGATCAGCGGCTTGCCGGTTCTGGGCAATCTTGTCCGGCGGCGTGTCGCTGAGCCAAGCGGCAAAGGCTTCGTATTGTGGCCGCACGCTGCCGTCGGCGGCGTACATTTCGTTGTAGAAGGGTTTGAGCGGCATGAGCGCGGGTGCTTTTTTCTTCGAAGTGGCTAACGGCCATATAAAGCAATCGCCATGCCCAAATATACTCCCAAACGTCACTTTTTTCGCCCGGCCGCGACATCCCGGTAGAATCATTTCATGCTGATGGCCGACATCTCACCACAAGTGCGCACTGAGGAAATCACGCTGCGCCTGAGCGGGCGCGATTTGCCGACGCGTGCCCTTGCATTCGTCGCCGCGTCCGCGCAGGCCAGCGGTCGCAGCGAGGGATTGGCGCGTGCGCTGGAGATCGCGGACATGCTGCTGGAGATCGATGCGGACGACGAGGCGCTTGCGGCGTCGTTGATTGTCGGCACGCTCGCCAAGGGCGAAATCGATGCGACGATGATCAACGACGCGTTCGGCACGGAAGTGATGTCGCTGATCAACGGCGTGCTGCGCGCCGGCCGCATCGAGAACCTGCGTACCGGCACCGACGCAAAGACGGGTCCCGGCATCGAAACCCTGCGCAAGATGTTGCTGGCGATGGCCGACGATGTGCGGGTCGTGCTGATCATGCTGGCTGAGCGGGTCATCATGATGCGCGCGATCACCCGCGACGAGGAGTCCGTTCGTCGCGCCGCCGCCATCCAGACCCGCGACCTGTTCGCACCATTGGCCAACCGCCTCGGTGTGTTCCAGATCAAGTGGGAGCTGGAGGACTTTTCGTTTCGCTACCTTGAGCCCGACCTTTACAAACGGGTGGCGGCACTGCTCGACGGAAAGCGCGGGGAGCGTGAAGCGTATATCGCCCGGGTGCTCGACACGTTGCGAACGGAATTGGTCAAACTTGGCGTGAAAGCGGACATCGCCGGCCGGCCCAAGCATATTTATTCGATTCACCGCAAGATGCAGGCGAAAAACGTGCCGTTCGACAAGCTCTACGACGTGCGCGCGGTGCGGGTATTGGTCAATTCAGTCGCCGATTGCTACACGGTGCTGGGACTGGTGCACGATTTCTGGCAGCCGATCTCGGGGGAATTCGACGATTACATTGCCCAGCCGAAAACCAACAACTACCAGTCGCTGCACACGGCGGTGATCGGGCCCGAGGGCAAGACGCTGGAAGTGCAGATCCGCACCCACGAGATGCATATCGCATCCGAGCATGGCGTGGCGGCGCACTGGCGATATAAAGAGGGCGCCTCGGCGGGCAGAGGCGGCAAGACAAGCGCGGACAAGAAATTCGAATCCAAGATCGCCTGGCTACGGCAGGTGCTGGAATGGAATCGCGAACTGGCCGACCAGAGCGGTTTTTCCGAGCAGGTGAAGCAGGGGCTGTTCAACGACACCATCTACGTCTTCACGCCGCAGGGCAAGGTCATTGACCTCACGGCCGGCTCGACGCCGGTGGACTTTGCCTATCACGTCCACACCGATCTCGGCCATCGCTGCCGTGGCGCAAAAATCGATGGCCAGATTGTGCCGCTGAACACGCGCCTGCAAAACGCGCAACGGGTGGAAATCCTGGCGGCCAAGCAGGGTGGCCCGTCGCGCGACTGGCTTAACCCGCAACTCGGCTTCCTGATGAGCCCGCGCGCGCAGGCCAAGGTTCGCGCCTGGTTCCGCCAGGAGTATTTTGAAGTCGATGTGGCGCACGGCCGGCAGGCGATGGAAAAGGAACTGGCGCGCGCGGGGTCAACCGCCATCGCCCTCGAGAAGGTCGCTGCCGCGCTGGGCCACAAGGAACTCGACGAATGCCTCGCCGCGATCGGCCGCAACGAGATCACGGCCCACCAGATCGACGTGGCGTTGCGCGAATTGACCGCGCCCAAGGGGGATGCGCCCGTGGCCGAGGCGCCGCTGGTGCTGGCCGAATCGAGGCAGACGGCGAAATCCTCGAGTGGTGTGCTGGTGCTTGGGCTGAACAACATCGCAACCATGGTGGCCAAGTGCTGCAAACCGGTACCGCCCGATCCGATCATCGGCTTCGTCACCAAGGCGCGCGGGGTGACGGTGCATCGGCTTGACTGCGTGAATATTACGTCGTTGCAGCCGGACCAGCGCGAGCGGCTGATGCCGGCCGAGTGGGGTAACACCGGTAGCCAGCCATTTTCAGCGGACATGGAAGTGATTGCTTCCGATCGACAGGGTTTGCTGCGCGACATTTCCGAGGCGCTGTCGCACGAGCGCATCAACGTCACCGCCGTC
>JANNGY010000485.1:0-23080 GCA_031404095.1 Betaproteobacteria bacterium
GTTAAACACAAGTAGCAGTCCACCATCCGGGCGTGGTGTAAGGGTGGCCGGGCTGAGGAACGTCGCCAGAATTCTCGGGTCGCTGATAATCGACAAGCCGGCATTTCCCCATCCGGCATCCAGCGTTCCGTCGGCTTGCAGTCGCGCAACGCACACGGAGTCGGTATTCGTGCCCAGGATGCCTTGCGGAAAGGCGTTTAGTTGCATGACATAGAGCTTGCCGTCCGCAGCGCGTAGCGCGCGCATTTCATAAGCTGTTGCGTTTGGGTTGGCGGGAACGCAACGGGACAAGGCGTTGGTGGCATTGACAAAATAGTTTGTCGGCAATAGCCGGCCATCACCTCCGTAGCGCAGCACCTGCGTGCGACGTTCCGGAACCACGATGCGTCCAACCAGGGTCAGGGCACCATCCGCATCGGCCAGCACATCATCGAACTCCCCGCCGATGGTGGCGGAACCGAAAATGCCGTACGTGGGATCAAGCGCACCGTTGTTTTCAAAGCGCTGCGCGTAAAAAGTCGGATTGCGCGCCGAAACCTGACCGGGTCCGCATGGCACCCTCTCGGGAGACGTGTTGCATATCAGCCCCCAACGGGTCTGTACCTGGATGCTCCTGCCATCGGCAAGCGGAAAAACCGCTTTGCCTGACGTGTCGGAGACGGGATTGTAGGCAGAGCGCCCGAAACCTGTGCCGGCGAAAGTTGGATCCAGTTGGCCGTTCGCGGTAAGGCGAACGAGAATGTCGCCCCGGGAGTCGGCTGTGATGTAGTCGCCCGTCACCAGCACCTTGCCGTCGGCGGTGGTGGTAACGAAATTGGCGGCCTCGTAATTTACCAGGACGTTCGGTAGCCGGTAGATGCCGTTCTGACCAAATGTGCGGTCGAAATCACCGGGCGCCGCTTGTGCAACGGAGACGATGAACAGGGCCAGAAACAGGCGATAGTGGACCGAAATCGCAAACATGATGCGCAAGGGGCTCGTTGTTGTGTAACCGAGCTTAACGTCGCGTGCCGCCGGACTCAACATCTGTTTCAAAGTTTGGAAAAGGTCTAAGCAAATTGCACGAGCAGGCGCAAGAATCCGCTACCTGACAAGTCGCCTTGCTTTTGGATTTTGCGGGTTCCTCGCTGTCGGCGATTCGATTCGCAGCTCGATTCCCCCCGCGATTACCAAAAACACTTCGCGCGAAACAACTTCATCGCCGCATCATCGGTGACCAGTGTGGCGCCTTCGATGATGGATTGTGCGGCGAGCATCCGGTCGAATGGGTCTCGATGCTCGATGTCGAACCCGCCCGCCTTTATCGCATGCTGATAGGAAATGGCAAGGTGGCCGAAACCGTCGATCACGATAAGTTCATTGAAATCCCGCACGGCGGTCTCGGCGCCAGGCAGCTTGCCGATGCGGTGTTTGGTCGCGATTTCCCAAGCGCTTGCGGCACTCACGAGTACGATGTTGGCCTCATCGGCAATGGCCTTGGTGGCGCGTTTTGACAGGCGCGGATCGTCTTTCCACCACCACAGCAAGGTATGCGTGTCGAGCAGAAGTTTCAACGCACTTCCCACGCATCGAGCTCGGCATCGGGAAGCGGATCGAAGAATGCTTTGTCGTTGATGCCCTTTACGCGTCCGCGCTGTCGTTTGGGTGCGGCGGACTCGAGCGGCACCATGCGTGCATAGGGCTTGCCCGCTTTGGCCAGGATGATTTCCTGCCCCGCATGCGCCTTTTCCAGCAGTTTGGAAAATTGCGTTTTCGCTTCGTGCACGTTGATAAGCATGTGATTTGTCCCCGAGATCGACAAATCCAATTATGACTTAGTCCATGGACTTAGTCAAGTCGGCCAGGATGGGGCGGGACATTAATTGCGTTCGGTCACGCTGCTTTCATCCGCAAATTTTCCCAACTCGACCGCGGGCTGCGGTTTCCAGCCTTTCGCCCGGTGCTCGGCGACGACGGTGGTGAAAATGCCGCCACGCACCCAGAACTTGGCGGTCAAGCGGGCAAAGCGCGGTGCGATCGCGGCGACGAGGTTGTCGAGGATTTCGTTGGCGACGGCTTCATGAAACTTGCCTTCATTGCGAAATGACCAGATGTAGAGCTTGAGGCTCTTCAGTTCCACGCAGTGCGCGTCGGGGATGTAATCCAGGTAAAGCGTGGCGAAGTCAGGCTGCCCGGTGATCGGGCACAGGCAGGTGAACTCGGGGATCTGCATGTGGACTACGAAATCGCGTCCGCGCTGAGGGCTGGGAAATATTTCCAGTGCCTTCGTCGCCGGCAATGTCGGCTTGCCCCCCAGTTTGGTGATATAGGGTGCGGGCTCCTGACTTTTCACGGAGTTAGCAGCGCTTTTTGATGTGGATTCTTTTTTGCGTGGGGGTGTCATGGCGATTAGTTGGATCCGGGTTGGTATTGCCAAATCCATTACGTTAAAATTATCCACATTGTATTTCACGAGGCCCGCCCATTGGTCGTAAACAGCGACGTTTGAGCGGGTTTTGTGCAATTTGAGCCGCAGGAAACATAAAAACAGGGTCAATAGTGCGTCTTACTCAGATAAAGCTGGCCGGTTTCAAATCGTTCGTCGACCCCACCACCATTTCAGTGCCCGGCCAGCTGGTCGGCGTGGTTGGGCCCAATGGTTGCGGCAAATCGAACGTCATTGACGCGGTGCGCTGGGTGCTGGGCGAATCGTCCGCCAAGCACCTGCGCGGCGAAAAAATGGAAGATGTGATTTTCAACGGCTCCACCAACCGCAAGCCGGGCGGCCGTGCCGCGGTGGAACTGGTGTTCGACAATTCGCTGGGACGCGTCGGCGGACAGTGGGGGCAATACAGCGAAATCTCGGTGAAGCGCGTGCTGACGCGCGACGGCAATTCCGATTACTACATCAACGGCCAGCACGTGCGCCGTCGCGACATCACCGATATCTTCCTCGGCACTGGTCTTGGCCCGCGCGCTTACGCCATCATCGAGCAGGGCATGATTTCGCGCGTCATTACTTCCAGGCCCGAAGAACTGCGCGTGTTCCTCGAGGAAGTTGCCGGCGTATCGAAATACCGCGAGCGCCGCCGCGAAACCGAAGCGCGCCTCGAGGACTCGAAAGAGAACCTGAACCGTGTCAGCGACATACTCTCCGAGCTCGACAAGCAGGTCGAGAAACTCACCGGGCAGGCGGCGGTGGCGGCGAAATATCACGAGCACAATACCGAACTGAAACTCAATGAAAACCTGTGGGCCTACACGAAGCAGCGCGAGGTGCAGGCGTCAAAGCAGCGCTATGCCAACGAAATCGTCAAGACCGAAACCGGCTTTGAAGGCGAGACCGCCAAGTTGCGCGAAGTCGAGGCCGAGCTCGACAAGTTGCGCCAGGATCACTATACCGAGACCGATCAGCTGACCAATGCGCAGGCTGGCATGTTCGAGGCCAACACCTCCGTGGTGCAGCTCGAACAGGAAATCAATTACCTGGGCGAGAACCGCCGCCGCCTGACCTTGCAGATCGACGCGCTGGCACAACAGATCGGCGAAGCCGAAACCAATCGCGAATCGACGGCCAACGAACTCGAACGCTGGCATCGCGAACTGGCCAGCGGCATCGGCCGCGTCGCGGAAGCACGTGAACGCGCGGAAGTTGTGCGCAATGAAGTGCCTGGCTTTGAAGACAAGCTCAAAGAAGCCGTCGGCGCGACGCGGGCCATTGAAAACGATGTGCGTGCCGCCGAGCAGGGTCAGGCACTTGAAGAGGCGCGCGAATCGAATGCTCTGAAACTCCTCTCGCAGCTTGAGCAACGCAAGAACCGCCTCACCACCGAAAACATGAACCTGGTGGTGCCCGAGCCCGACGCGCTGGCGCAGGTCGAGGCCGAGCGCGGCGAAGTGCAGGAAATGGTCTTGCAGTTGGAGGAAAAGTTATCCGGCGCCGACAGGCTTTTGGCCGAACTCGAATCGCAACGCAAGCAGTCGGTCGATGCCATCGGCGATGCCACGCGCGAACTGGCGCGCATCGAAGCGGCGTTGCTGGCGTTGCAGAACCAGCAGGCACGGCTCGACAACAATAGTCGCCTGGCGATGTGGCTGTCGAAATACCAGCTCGATAACGCGCCGCGGCTGTGGCAGGCCATCAAGATTCGCGAGGGCTGGGAAGATGCGCTGGAGTCGGCGCTGGGCCTGAAGCTGAACGCGATCAAGGTCGGTGAGCCCTCGATGATCGACCGCGTCGCCGGCGATCCGCCGCCGGGCAGTGTCTCACTCTATTTTGAAAACGGCGGGTCCGCCGCGCCGCCGGCCGCCGGGCTTGGTGAACAACTGCGCCCATTATCGGACTGGGTGACGGCGGACAATTCGGCAGTCATGCCGTTTGTGCGCGAGTGCCTGGCCAATGTGTTCGTGCTGGAGAACGAATCCGAAGCCAGTGTCCGCATGAAATCGCTGCCCTTCGGCGCGGTGCTGGTGACAGCCAATGGCCACCTTTACAGCCAGCACGGCCTGGTGTTCCATGGACCGCAATCCGAATTGCACGGCGTGTTGCAACGCCAGCGCGAAATTGAATCGCTCAAGACCGAGTTGCCAGGCAAGATCGAGGCGCGGCTGGTTTTGGAGACACGCCAGAAAGAGGCCGAGGCACGCCTGACCGATACCCAGGAAACGCTACGCGACCTGCGCACCCGCATCCAGGAAACCAAGAATCGCGAACATGCGCTGCAAATGGAAGCGCTGAAGCTCTCGCAGGCGGTATTGCAGGCCGAGTCACGGCGCGGCGCGATTCGGGAAGAACTGGTGATCATCGAGGCCGACATCGAAAAAGAGCGCGCGGAAATGGCCGAGGCCCAGGCGCGACTGGAGGAAGGCGGCAATCGCATCGGCGAGATGACCGACAAGCTGATGGAACTCGAGCAGGCGCAGCAGGCCACCGAACGCGCACTGGCTGATGCCCGTGAGCGGGTGAACGCCGCTGATCGTGCCGCGCAGGAGGCGAACTACTTCGAGCGCTCGTGCCACGACAAGATCAAGTCGCTCTCGGAGATGGTGGCACAGTTGGTGAAGCGCGCCGAGGTGGTGACGCTGAGCCGCGGTGCGCTGGCGGCGGAACTGGAAAACCTGCAGGAAGGCAATATTCGCGAGCGCCTGCAGGGCGCGCTGGCACTGCGTGTCGAGAAAGAAAAGGCATTGGCCGCTGCGCGCGAGGCGATGGATTCCGCCACCGGCAAGCTCAAGGAACTCGAGGAACGGAAATCGGCGATCGAGCACAGTCTGCAGCCGTTGCGCGACAAGATCACCGAGCTGCGCATGAAGGAACAGGAAGCGCGCATCAACGAGGAGAACTACACACAGCAGTTGACCGAATCCGGCGCCAACATGGACGAGCTGGCCGACCTGGTTGAAAAGCGCACTCGCTCGACCGCGTACCAGGCCGAAATCAATCGCCTGAATGCGGCCATCGCCGAACTGGGCGCGGTCAACCTGGCGGCGCTGGCGGAGCTCGAGCAGGCGTCGGAGCGCAAGGCCTTCCTCGACGCGCAGTCCGGCGACCTGAACGAAGCGATCGCGACGCTCGAGGCGGCCATCAAGCGTATTGATCGCGAAACCCGCGATTTGCTGCAGACGACTTTCGACATCGTCAACCGGAACTTCATGGAACTGTTTCCGACACTGTTCGGTGGCGGCCACGCCTATCTGAAGCTGACCGGCGAGGAAATCCTCGACGCCGGCCTGCAGGTGTTTGCCCAGCCGCCCGGCAAGAAGAATCAGTCCATCCAGTTGCTGTCTGGCGGCGAGAAAGCGCTGACGGCGCTGTCGTTGGTGTTCTCGCTTTTCCGCCTGAATCCGGCGCCATTCTGCCTGCTCGACGAGGTCGACGCGCCACTGGATGATTCCAATACCGACCGCTTCTGCGAACTGGTGAAAAAAATGTCGGCGTCCACCCAGTTCCTGTTTATCACCCACAACAAGGTGACCATGGAAATGGGCGAACAACTGGTGGGTGTGACGATGAATGAACCTGGCGTCTCGCGCATCGTCGAAGTGGATATCGACGCGGCGAAGCGCTTTGCCGCGGCACCGGTGCCGGTGCCGGTGGCGGCGTGATGGTGGATTCACAAGGGAACTTCTAATAACCCCTGTCGTACCGGCGAAGGCCGGTACCCAATTCTTGCAACCTGTTGAGTTGCAGCGAAAATTAGGCCCCGGACTAAATCCGGGGCGACAGATTTGGAGGTTAATAGAAGTTCCCACAAGGGAAACTCCAGCACGGGCGCGGCCTGCAGGCCATTTGTGTCCTGTGATCCGCACCAGTGCTTGACTTTGGTTGTGTTGTGTTGCGTTCTTCGAGGTCCCAACCATGAATCGGAAGACAGGCAATGATCAGTGATTTCCAGATGGCGTTGGCAGGCATCGCGGTCGCGATCATCGTCGCGGTCATCGTATACAACCGCTGGCAGGAGTCGAAATACAAACGGCGCGCCGAGCGCGCCTTTTCGGCCGACCATCCCGATGTACTGTTTGGCGGCCAGCATGAGCGTGTCGAGCCGCAGCTTGGCGACATCACCGCGCCGCGCGCGAACGATGACGTGGAAGAAGGCCTGTTGTCGCCGATCGTCTCTGAGCCGATCGTCCCGCGCAGCGCGGACAGTCCCGGCCGCCCGGCGATCAATGCCGAAATCGACACGGTGGCGCTGGTACTGGCTGATGCGCCGATGCTGCCGGATCAGTTCTGGCCGACCATCGACCAATCGCGGAAAGTGTCCAAACACATCCTCTGGGAGGGCCTGGCCGGCGGGCTGTGGCAGCCGATCGATGAAAACAGTGACGACGACGCGGGATTTCGCGAACTGCGTGCCGGCCTGCAACTGGCGAGCCGCAGCGGCGCCGTCGATAGCAATACCCTGCATGCCTTCAACGACATGATGACGGCGTTTGCGCAAGGTATCGGTGCGCCGGGCGTGGGCGCGGTGATCCAGCGCGAAGAGGTCAATGTCGCGATGCAACGCGCGCAGGCCGTCGACGCCGCCTGCGCGGACACCGATATCGAGATTGCCGTCAATGTCATCGGCAAGAGCGGCGTGACCTTTGCCACCACCAAGGTGCGCGGGCTCGCGGAGTCGAACGGCCTGGTGCCGCTGGCGTCCGGCGAGTACGCGATGCGCGACGAATTGGGACAGGTGCTGTTTACCTTGCGCAACATGAATGCGGATGAGCCTCCCGGCATCAAGAACGCCGGGGCCTACCTGACCGGATTGAGTTTTGCACTGGACGTGCCGCGCACGCCGCTGCCGGGCAAAGTCTTCGAGCGGATGATGGCGCTGGCCCTGCGCTTTGCCGACACGCTGCACGGCGAAGTGGTCGACGACAATCGAAAACTGCTGACCGCCAATGGCCGCAAGGTTATCGTCGACACCATCGCGCAGATTGCCGGCGCCATGGAGGATCGCAACGTGGTGCCGGGTAGCCCCGCCGCGCTGCGCCTGTATTCCTAGGCTTGCAGAGGCGTCGGTCATGCCTGCGGACGCATCGGTCATCGCCCGGGTCGCAGCACTCCGGGCCGAGCTCGACACGTACAACTATCGCTACTACGTCCTTGACCAGCCGACCATCGCCGATGCCGAATGGGACAGGCTGTTTCACGAATTGCTTGCGCTGGAAACGGAGTATCCGGAACTGGTGACACCGGACTCGCCGACGCAGCGAGTAGGCAGCCAGCCGCTCGATTCTTTCGCCCCGGTCAAGCATCGGCTGCCGATGCTGTCGCTGGGCAATGCGTTCAGCGACGGGGATATCGACAATTTCGACCGTCGTTGCCGCGAGGGACTGGATCTGGCCGGCGACATCGAGTATTCCTGTGAACCGAAATTCGACGGGCTGGCCATCAGCCTCACCTACGAGCATGGCGCCTTTGTGCAAGGGGCCACCCGTGGCGACGGCAGCATCGGCGAGGACGTAACGCTGAACTTGCGCACGGTGCGCGCGATTCCGCTCTCCATCGACCGCGCGATCAAGCGGCTGGAAGTGCGCGGCGAAGTGCTGATGCTGCGCAAGGATTTCGACGCGCTCAACGCGCGCCAGGCGGCGAAGGGCGAAAAACTGTTTGTCAACCCGCGAAATGCGTCGGCCGGTTCGTTGCGGCAACTCGATCCACGTCTGACTGCGGAACGGCCGCTCACTTTCTTCGCTTACGGCATCGGTGCGTTCGATGGCGCCGGAATGGAAAACGCCATACCGGAAACACATTCCGCGCTGATGGACTGGCTCGCCGTGCAGCGCTTTCCCGTGGCCTCGCAACGGCGTGTGGTGCGCGGTATCGCCGGGCTCAAGGACTTCTATCGCGACATCGGTGCTCAGCGCCCGGCACTGCCGTTCGACATCGACGGCGTCGTTTACAAGGTGAATCGATTCGCCCAGCAGCAGGCGCTGGGATTCGTCTCGCGGGCGCCGCGATTTGCCATTGCCCACAAGTTTCCGGCCGAGGAGGCGACCACGGTCCTGCTTGGAATCGACGTGCAGGTGGGGCGTACCGGCGCGATCACGCCGGTGGCGCGCCTGCAGCCGGTATTTGTCGGCGGCACCACGGTGTCGAATGCGACGCTGCACAATGAAGACGAATTGCGCCGCAAGGATCTGAAGATCGGCGATACGGTGGTGGTGCGGCGAGCCGGCGATGTGATTCCCGAAGTGGCCGCCGTGATCTACGCGAAGCGCCCCGCCGATGCCCGCGAGTTTGTGATGCCGACGCATTGTCCCGAGTGTGGCTCCGCCATCGTCAAACTGGAGGGTGAAGCCATCGCCCGCTGCAGCGGTGGCCTCATCTGCCCGGCGCAGCGCAAGCAGGCGCTGTTGCATTACGCGCAGCGGCGGGCGGTCGATATCGAGGGCCTTGGCGACAAACTGGTCGATCAACTGGTCGAGGCCGACATCGTCCATACCGCGGCAGATCTGTATCGACTCGGCATTGCCGCGCTCGCCGGGCTTGAACGGATGGCGGAGAAGTCGGCGTCCAATCTGCTCGCTGCCATCGAAACGAGCAAGCAGACCACGCTTCCCCGGTTTTTGTTTGGCCTGGGTATTCGCAATGTCGGCGAGGCGACGGCCAAGGACCTGGCAAAGCATTTCGGCAGCCTTGATGCGATCATGAATGCGCCGCTCGAACAGTTGTTGACGGTAAATGATGTCGGGCCGGTGGTGGCGCAAAGCATCCGCCAGTTTTTCGATGAGCCGCACAATCGGGAGGTGGTCGAGCAACTGCGTGTCGGCGGTGTGCGTTGGCCTGAACAAGAACCGTCCGCACCGGCATTGCCGACCGGCGCGTTTGCCGGCAAGACGGTCGTGATTACCGGAACGCTGGCAGCGATGTCGCGCGACGAGGCCAGGGAGAGGCTGGAAGCGGCTGGCGCGAAGGTTGCGGGCAGCGTATCGAAAAAAACCGACTTTGTGATCGCCGGCCTGGAAGCCGGTAGTAAACTCGACAAGGCGCGGGAACTGGGTGTCGCAGTACTCGACGAAGCGCAATTCACTGCCTTGCTTTCCTCCGCCTGAAAAGCCCACAAATGAAAAAACCCCAGAAGATCACCAAGGCCGTGTTCCCCGTTGCCGGGCTCGGAACTCGCTTTCTTCCCGCCACCAAGGCCAGCCCGAAGGAAATGCTGCCGGTGGTGGACAAGCCGTTGTTCCAGTACGCCGTTGAGGAGGCGGCGGCGGCGGGTATCACCGAAATGATCTTTGTCACCGGCCGCGGCAAGCGCACCATCGAGGACCATTTCGACAAGGCCTACGAGCTTGAGGCCGAATTGCATGAAAAGGGCAAGCACAAGCTGCTGCAGGAAGTCCGTGAGATGCTGCCGGCGGGCGTGCAGTACGTCTATGTGCGCCAATCGGAGGCGCTGGGGCTCGGCCACGCCGTGCTGTGCGCAAGGCATCTGGTGGGTGATCACCCGTTCGCCGTCATCCTCGCCGACGACTTGATCGATGCGGGCAGCCACGCGCCGGTCATGAAACAGATGGTCGATCAATTTGCGAAGCACGGCTCGTCTGTCCTCGGCGTCGTCAACGTCGCGCGGCACGAGACCTCCTCTTATGGCATCGTGGCCTCGAAGCCCATTTCGGCAAAGTCCGGGGAACGCGCTTCCAGGGTGTCGGCGATCGTCGAGAAACCGAAGCCGGAGAATGCGCCATCGACGCTCAGCGTGGTCGGGCGCTATATCCTGATGCCGCAGGTTTTCGAACACCTGGAAAATATTCCGCGCGGCGCCGGCCGGGAAATCCAGCTGACCGATGGCATTGCCTCGCTGATGACGCAGCAGGCGGTGTACGCCTACGAGTTTGAAGGTACGCGTTATGACTGCGGCTCAAAACTCGGCTACCTGAAGGCAACGGTGGCGCTCGGTATGAAACACCCTGAGGTCGGCAAGGCGTTTACCAAGTTTCTGGGCAGGTGAAGAAGATTTGCCACAGATGAACACAGATAAACACAGATGAACCTTGAGGTGACCGGCCACTTCGGTACCGGTGGGCCAGACTCATCTGCGTTTATCTGTGTTCATCTGTGGCCCGCCTTTATTTCAACATTCAAATGATCGACACACCAAATGAATACACAAGACGCCAAAGCACTGGTCGCTGATTCCGAAGTCCTGTTCACGGCGGAAGAGGTCAACGCCGCGACGACGCGGGTTGCCCGCGAGCTTAACCGCGACTACGCGGACAAACATCCGCTGGTACTCGGCGTGATGGGCGGCGCGGTGGTGTTTTGCGGACAAATCCTGCCGCAGCTGGATTTCCCGCTGGACTTCGATATCGTGCAGGCTTCGCGCTATGGCGAGAATACCGTCGGCACCCACCTGAACTGGCGAGTGGTTCCGCGCGACAATGTCAAAGGACGTCACGTGGTGTTGCTGGACGACATCCTCGACGAGGGCGTCACGCTTGCCGCGATTGTTGAGTTGCTGAAAAGCCAGGGCGCGCTGTCGGTCGAATGCGCCGTGTTCTGCGCCAAGGATTACGGCGAGGAGATCAACAACAAGAAACCACTGAAGGCCAGGTATGTCGGACTCAGTGTTCCCAATCGTTTCATTTATGGCTACGGTATGGACGTATCCGGGGCGTGGCGCAATTTGCCGGCAATCCTGGCGAAAAAGGGCAATTGAATTGCGCAGCCTCCATGTTGTATCCCGGAAATCTCGCCACAGTTAAACGCAGATGAACGCAGATAAATCAATAGCCGCGTGCTTATCTGTGTTCATCCGTGTTCATCTATGGCTACCAAGAAACTCATGACAGGGTAACGAAAATGCTCGCAATCATCGGCGGTACCGGCCTCACTAACCTGGCGAACCTGGAAATTACGCGGCGCGAAGTGGTGCGCACTCCCTACGGCGAACCCTCGGGGCATCTGACCTTCGGCCACATCGGTGCGGCGGAAATGATTTTCCTGGCGCGCCATGGTTACGCGCATACACTGCCGCCGCACGAAGTAAATTACCGCGCCAACATCTGGGCGCTGCAGAAGGCCGGGGCGACGCGCATCATCGCGGTCAACGCCGTCGGTGGCATCGCCGCCAACATGGGCCCCGGCATACTGGCCGTGCCCGACCAGATCATCGACTACACGGTCGCTCGCAAACATACGTTTTTCGAGGGTGATGAACCGGTGACGCACGTCGACTTCACTTTCCCATTCTGTGAGCGAGGGCGCCAGTTGCTGCTGCGTGCAGCCCGTTCAGTGGATGTCCCGGTGCTGGAGTCCGGCGTGATCGGCGTGATGCAGGGGCCGCGCCTGGAGACGCGCGCCGAGATCATGCGCCTCGATCGCGACGGCTGCAGCATGGTTGGGATGACTACCATGCCGGAGGCGGTGCTGGCCCGCGAGAAACAGCTCTCGTACGCCGCGCTGGCGTTGTCGATGAATCATGCCGCCGGGCTCGGCACGTCGTCGTCCGGCATCAAATTGGCCGATGCCGACGTGGTACTGGCGACCGGCATGGAAAAGGTCCGTTTGATCATTGCCGAGGTGGTAAAAATGCACGCCGCCTTGCCGGTGGCCGAGAAAGGCCTGGGCTGATGGCGATTCGCCCCATTCTGAAAATGGGCACGCCAAGCCTGTTTGAAAAGTCGGCACCCTGGCCAAGGGATAAGTTCGATTCACCCGAACTGCATGCGCTGCTGGCCGACATGAAAGACAGCATGGTCGCCGCGAAGGGGGCGGGGCTGGCCGCGCCGCAAATAGGCCGGAATGTTCGTGTGGTGATGTTTGAAGTGGACGACAATTCGCGCTACCCGAATCGCGATCGGATTCCCTTCACGGTTCTGATCAATCCCGAGCTCACGCCGCTGCCGGGGAAACAGGAAAATGACTGGGAAGGTTGCCTGTCGGTACCGGGAATGCGCGGACTGGTGCCGCGTTATCCGGCACTGCGCTACACCGGCTTTGATCCATCCGGCGCGCACATAGACCGGACCGTCGACGGCTTTCATGCGCGCGTGGTCCAGCACGAAGTCGATCACCTCGACGGTGTGCTCTACCCGATGCGCATCAAGGACTTTACGCAGTTTGGCTACACCGAAGTGTTGTTTCCCGAGTTGTCCGGGGTGGACGACGAATGAAGCCTTACCATTCTTTAACAGGAGGTCACGATGGCTGAAACAATAGACGTAACGCCCGCAGGTTCCGGCGGTGAGCGCGACGTATCCGGTCAGATGACCATCACCCATGTGCTGTACGCCTTGCATCTGTTGGCGCCATTCACGCTGTGGACACTCGCCGTCGTCGCCATGATCATCGGCATGATCAAGCGCGATGACGTTCGTGGCAGCTGGCTCGACTCGCACTATTCGTATCTGGCCTCCACCTTCTGGTGGGGCATCTTGTGGGCCATCATCGCCTGGACGATTTTCTGGGTCCTGGGCCTGCTGACGCTCGGCATCGGCATGCTGGTGCTGTGGATTCTGCCGGTCGCCGTGCTGGTCTGGTACCTGTATCGCGTCATCAAGGGCTGGCTCAAGCTCAATGATTTGAAGCCGGTTGATCAGGGCTGAATGTAGAGCTTCCGGAGTTGCCAGCCTGACCAGAGCGTTTTGAGGGGTGGGGACGACCAATCATCGAACATTCATGAAGGTTTCGCTGGAATGACGAAGAATTGAGGTTTCGAGAAGTTCCCCGCCGTTACGGCCGCAATTCCTTCGCCAGCTTCGCCTGAAACTCGCACGCAAATTCGGCATCGCCCAATTCCGGATGTGCGAGGATGAATACGTCTTCCGCGCGCTGGCCCAGTGTCGTGATGCGGGCATCGTGCAGGTCGATGCCGGCTGCCAGCAGGACCCGGGCGATCGACGACAGCAATCCCGGCCGATCCGCGCAACTCACCGTGAGTTCGTAGTACGGCTTGCGGCGCGATGCCGTCAGCGTAACGGCCGGCTCGATCGGAAAGTGTTTCACCTGGCGGGAAATACGGCCCGACGATGTCGATAGCGGGGCGGTGGCATCGTTGAGTACGCGCGCCAGTTCCCGCTCGAGCATGCCGACCACATCCTGATAGCGGCCGGCGCTGTCGGCTTTCGGCAGTATCTGGAATATGTCCAGCGCATAGCCGTGTGAGGTGGTGTAAATCCTGGCGGCAGCGATGTCGAATGCCAGCTTTTCGAAAAAGCCGGTAATGCGCGCAAACAACCCGGGCTGGTCGTGCGTCATCACCATGACCGCGTAACCTTGCTGCGGATCATCGTCTGCCTGGGGGCGAACCTTGACGACGGCGTGCGCGGGACTCGGATCGTCGTTCAGTACCAGGGCATGCCAGACAATTTCGGCTGAATCGAAGCGCTGGAAATAGCTGGCGTCGGTGTGCGCCCATACGGCCGGCGTGGACTCGCCATCGACATCCCGGTTCTCGTGATACAGCCTGAGCGCTTCCTGTTTACGGGCTTCTATCCAGTGCACGTTGGGCATCGAGTCGCCACGCAACAGGCGCCGGGTGGCGCGGAACAGTTGCTCGAGCAATTTTCCCTTCCAGGCGTTCCATACATGCGGGCTGGTGCCGCGTATATCCGCCACCGTCAGCAGGTAGAGTGCGGTAAGTCTGCGCTCGTCGCCGACGCGCTGCGCGAACTGCGAGATCACGTCCGGATCGGCCAGGTCCTGCTTCTGCGCCACCGCCGACATCTGCAGGTGCATTTCCACCAACCACGTCACCAGCAACGTGTCGGTTTTCGACACCTGCAGCTTGCGGCAGAACTGTCTGGCATCGCGCTTGCCCAGCGCCGAGTGATCGCCACCTCGTCCCTTGGCGATGTCGTGGAACAATGCGGCGAGGTAAAGGATTTCCGGACGCGCAAATTCATGGGCCAGTTCGTGGCAGAAGGGGAATTCATGTGAAAAGCGCGGCAGCACCAGACGGCGCAGGTTGCGGATCACCATCAGGATGTGCTCGTCGACCGTGTACACATGGAAGAGATCGTGCTGCATCTGCCCGACGATGCGGCCAAAGGCGGGAATGAAGCGGCCAAGGACGCCGTAGCGGCTCATGCGCCGCAGGTTAAACGTCACTTTTTCGCTTTGCAGGATTTGCAGAAACAGCCGGTTGGCTTCCGCATCGTCGCGAAACTTCTGGTCGATCAGGGGCACCGCGCGCCATATTGCGCGCAAGGTGTCGGGCTCGAAGAACTCCGCTTCACGGATGCTCTGCAAGGCGAGAAAGGCGCGAAAAATCGAACGCGGATCGCGCCGGAAAATCCTCACATCGCGTGCGGCAATGTTGCCGTTTTCGAGTACAAATTCGTCGTCGATCGGCAAAACCTGATCCTTGCGTCGCTGCGATATGCGTTCCAGCAGCGTCGGCAGCAGGATCGAGTTCATCTGCCAGATGGCTTTGGCTGTCAGGTAGTAGCGGCGCATCAGGATTTCGGATGGCAATTTGCTCCTGGTGCCTTCGAGCCTGAGTTCCTTGGCCAGTGCCGTCTGGTGGTCGAACACCAGGCGGTCTTCGCGGCGGCCGGCAAGGTAGTGCAGGCGGATGCGAATATCAATCAGGGTGCGCCGGTGGCGCTGCATCGTTTTCGCTTCATCAGGCGTAATCAGTTCCTGTGCCTCCAGCGCCTTCCAGTCGTCGCCGAGATTTGCCGCGCGCGCCAGCCACATGACCATTTGCAGGTCGCGCAAGCCGCCGGGACTCTCCTTGATATTGGGTTCCAGGTTCAGCGTGACGTCGTTGTGGCGCATGTGGCGGCGGCGCTGCTCGTCGATCTTGCCTTCGAAGAACGCCTTGACCGAACGCGTTTTCTTCAGCGCGCCGCCGAGATCCGCCGCCAATGCTTCATTGCCCCAGACGCGGCGCGATTCGAGCAGGCCGGTATCGACGGTGATGTCCTTCCTGGCCTCTTCGACGCATTCGCTCAGGTTGCGGACCGCAATGCCGGGTTCGAGGCCAACGTCCCAGAGCAGGCTGACGAATGCCTCGACGGCCGGCGCGGAGGAGGGAAGCCCGCTGTCCGGTAACAGCACGAGGAGGTCCACGTCGGAAGCCGGAAACAGGAAGCCACGGCCATATCCGCCGACCGCGACGATCGCCAGGGATTCCGGCAGGCCGATATCAATGGCGATGCGCGAGATGGCGTGATCGACGATCTCGGCGTGCTGGCGCAGGTTGCGATCGGGTTGCGGTCGAGCGTGGTAGGCGGCCTTTAACCTGGCACGCTGTTCCTTCAGCCAGTCGCGAATGTGCCGCGCATAGGCGGCGCGCGTCAGCGCTTGTGCGGGAGAATCCGCCGGCACTTGCCTGACCGACAACGCGGTCTCTCTGGCGGAAGCCATGGGCCGAGCGGCAAATCTAATTCAGATGTGCCGGTGCTGCGGGTGACCCCTCAGACACCGTCAGGACTTCGTGGCCGTCCTCGGTAACAAGCACGGTGTGCTCCCATTGCGCGGAGAGGCTGTGATCGGCTGTTACCACCGTCCAGCCGTCACCGAGCATGCGGATATCCTTGCGGCCGGCATTGATCATCGGTTCGACCGTGAAGATCATGCCCGGCTGCAGTTTCATGCCGGTGCCGGCGCGGCCGTAGTGAAGAATCTGCGGTTCCTCATGAAATTTGCGGCCGATGCCGTGCCCGCAGAACTCGCGCACCACGCTATAGCCGGCACCCTCCGCGAACACCTGTATCGCGTTGCCAATGTCGCCCAGCGTGGCGCCCGGCTGCACTTTGCGAATGCCACGCCACATCGACTCATAGGTACTGTCGCACAGGCGCCGGGCCTGGATGGAAGGCTCGCCGATGCAGAACATGCGGCTGGTGTCGCCGTGATAACCCTCCTTGATGACGGTGATGTCGACGTTGACGATATCCCCGCTTTTCAGCAGCTTGTCGCCCGGTATGCCATGGCAGACCTGATGGTTGACCGACGTGCATACCGACTTCGGGTACGGGCGGTGGCCAGGCGGCGCGTAATTCAGTGGCGCCGGGATGGTGCCTTGCGTGTTGACCATGAAGTCGTGGCAAAGAGCGTCGATCTTGCCGGTGGTGATGCCGGCGACGATGTGTGGCGTAATGAAGTCGAGCACTTCCGAGGCGAGCCGTCCGGCGACGCGCATTTTGTCGATGTCCTGCGGGGTTTTGATAACGACGTTCACAGTTTCAGTTCAGGGAGGAAAAGCAAGGCAGGAGTATAGCAATTGACCTATCGGCGCGGCGAATCCAGCCGGGCGGTGCTTCAAATTAGAAGGCAAGCACCAGCAATGGCGCGCTTTCCGGGGCTGAATGGCGGGCTGCCGTCGGTGCAGTTGTGGAGAATTGACCGCCGGGCTGGTTGCCAACACGGAGTTGGGGTAGATTAAATCAGGAGAAAAATATGACCATCGGAACTCGCTGCAAATTGCTGTGCGGCGCTGTGGCGTCGGCGGGGTTGATTTCTTTTGTGGCGCAGGCGGCGGACCCGCCAGCGGCCGAATGTCAGAAGTCCCGATTCACCGCCAAGGCCCCCGATGACTACTATTTTCGCAAAAACCCGCTCGCCACCGGTAACGCGGATTCGGGCGCAGGAGAACGCATCTACGGCGGCGAGATAGAGGGCATCAACTGTGCCGCATGTCATGGCCGGAAGGGCAATGGAAAAGGCATGCTTGCGAAGGACTACGTGCCGCCACCGAGAAATTTTCAGTGTTTTGGAACGATTAACGGCATCCCGGACGGGCAGCTTTTCTGGATCATCCGGTTCGGGTCGCCAAATACGGAAATGCCCGATCATCCCAAGCTGAGCGAAGAGCAAATCTGGCAGTTGATCAGCCACATCCGGAAACTCGCCCAGTAACGCACGGGGTGTGGCGGGTCGGTTCATCGAGCCGGTCGGCACGACTCCCGCGATCCATGAATTTACGACTATTTCGGCTTCGCGCCTGCTTGCTCCGCGGCGAGCTCACGCTTGCGCCGATGTGGCTTGTACACTTCGCGCTGGAGCCACGTCAGCATGCGCCGGGCCTCGAAATGGGTACTCTTCTTTAGTATTTTTTCAGCGCCCTCCGGCGAGAAACCATGAAATCTGGTGCCGGGGATGAAGTCGTACTCATGTGAGTCATAGAGGCTTTCGAGCATCAGTGTCGGCTTTTCGCCGATGACGCGCAGCAGGTCGATGTCGACCGCCCAGAGTTCGCGCCCCACTTCCATCATGCGAATCTGTACATTGGCAAATTGGTAATAGATGCCCTGCCACTGGCGGAGCGGCTGGCGGCTGACGAAGGTGCCGAATTCCTCGGCCCAACCCATGATGGGTTTGGACAACATGAACGCGCAGGGGAAGAACAGGAGAACCGCATAACCGGCGGCCGTGGGATTGAAGCCCAGTTTGAAGAACGGCAGCGAGCAAAGCGAGATCGTCAGCCCAAAGCGCAGTATCGTGGACACAATCAGGTCGCGGCGAGGATTCTCATCCATCGGTTACCCCTTGCCAAAAAATGGGAAGTTGCTTGATTCTCATGACATTTTTCAGCTATAATAGCTGGCTTGGGTATCTGAGGCACAGCGTATTCTGGCTGGCGTCACAGGCTGCAAGGCCAACCCAAAGCAAATCCACACTCTCGCACCGTTAAGGTCTCTTGTCGCGTCACCGCGCCGGGAGTCTCGCGAGAGGCGGCTAACCTTAACTATTTGGAGTTTTTCATGTCGGTAACCATGCGTCAAATGCTGGAGGCGGGCGTCCACTTCGGACACCAGACCCGTTTCTGGAACCCCAAGATGGCACCTTTCATTTTCGGTGCCCGTAACAAAATTCACTTCATCAATCTTGAGAAGTCGCTGCCGATGTACCAGGACGCGCTCAAGTTTGTGCGTCAGCTGGCTTCGAACAAGGGCACGATCCTGTTCGTCGGCACCAAGCGCCAGGCTCGCGAAATCGTGATGGAAGAAGCCCAGCGCGCCGGCATGCCTTATGTCGATTCCCGTTGGTTGGGCGGCATGCTCACCAATTACAAGACGGTCAAGGGTTCGATCAAGCGCCTTAAGGAACTCGAGGCCATGGTTGCGGACGGCTCACTCGAAAAGCTGTCGAAAAAAGAAGGCCTGATGTTCTCGCGCGAAATGGAAAAACTGCAGCGCTCGATGGGTGGCATCAAGGACATGGGCGGCGTGCCCGACGCAATATTCGTCATTGACGTCGGTTTCCACAAGATTGCCGTGACGGAAGCAAAGAAACTCGGTGTGCCGATCATCGGTGTGGTCGATACCAATAACTCGCTGGATGGCGTGGACTACGTTATCCCGGGCAACGACGACTCCACCCGCGCGATCCGCTTGTATGCGCGCGGCGTGGCCGATGCGATCCTCGAAGGTAAAAGCCAGGTGATCCAGGAAATGGTGAAGCCCGGTGAAGAACTGGTCGAAGTCACCGAAGACGACGCCAAGTAAGCATGAAATCGGAAAAAAGGGGCTCCGGCCCCTTTTTTTTAATTTGCATATGAATGACGAATAACCAACACCCAGTTTAAGGAACGAAGATGGCGGAAATTACAGCAGGCATGGTGAAAGTATTGCGCGAGAAGACCGACGCGCCAATGATGGAATGCAAGAAAGCGCTGACCGAAGCGGCCGGCGACATGGAACGGGCCGAGGAAATCTTGCGCGTGAAACTCGGCAGCAAGGCCAGCAAGGCCGCGAGCCGCGTGGCCGCTGAAGGCGTTGTCGCCATCCACATTTCCGGCGACCAAAAGCTCGGCGCGATCGTGGAAGTGAACTGCGAAACCGATTTCGTTGCCAAGAATGATGATTTCCTCGCCTTGTCGGCCAAACTGGCTGAGCTGGTTGCGACGCAAAATCCGGTCGACGTCGCGGCTTTGTCCGCGCTGACCATCAATGGCACCAGCGTGGAAGAAACGCGCAAGGCGCTGATCGGCAAGATCGGCGAGAACCTGTCGATCCGCCGCTTCAAACGCGTTGCGGCAACCGGCGCGCTAAACAACTACATACATGGCGGCGCCAAGGTCGCCGTGCTGGTCGACATCACCGGTGGCGACGTAACCCTCGCCAAGGACGTGTCGATGCACATCGCCGCGTCGAAGCCAAAGTCGCTGGATGCGAAAGGTGTGCCCGCCGAGGCCATCGCCAAGGAACGCGCCGTGGCCGAAGGCAAGGCTGCCGAGTCTGGCAAGCCGGCCGAGATCGTTGCCAAGATGGTTGAGGGGTCGATCGCCAAATACCTGAAGGAAGTCTCGCTGTTGTCCCAACCGTTCGTGAAGGACGACAAGATGACCATCGAAGCGCTGATGAAGTCCCGGGGCGCAACAATCAATTCGTTCACCCTGTATCTGGTGGGTGAGGGCATTGAGAAGAAAGTAACCGACTTTGCGGCAGAAGTCGCGGAAGCCGCTGCAGCGGCCAAGCCCAAGAACGGCGATCCTGTTCCGGCTTAGGTTGTCTTGAACTCGGGGAGGTGAAACCATCTCTTCCCCGATATGTTTTGGCTGCAACGTATTGCCAGGTTGCGGACATAATTCACAGCCAGACTTGAGTAAACCAAAAAAGGACGAGCGATGGCGACCCGCAAGTATCAGAGAATCCTCCTCAAGTTGTCCGGCGAAGCGTTGATGGGCGATGACGCGTATGGCATAAACCGGCCGACGATCCAGCGTATCGCCGCGGAAATCAAGGATGTTGCCGACCTGGGCGTTGCGATCGGCATCGTCATCGGCGGCGGAAACATATTTCGCGGCGTTTCGACCAGCGCCGCGGGCATGGACCGCGCCACCGCCGACTACATGGGCATGCTGGCGACGGTGATGAATGCACTGGCGCTGCAGGATGCGCTGTCGAAAGCGGGCCTGATACCGCGCGTGCAGTCCGCCATCAACATCGAATCGGTCGTCGAGCCGTACGTGCGCCCCAAGGCGATGCAATACCTGGAAGAGGGCAAGGTCGTGGTGTTTGCCGCCGGTACCGGCAACCCGTTCTTCACGACCGACACCGCCGCCGCACTTCGCGGCGCGGAGATCGGCGCCGAAATCGTCCTCAAGGCCACCAAGGTCGATGGCGTCTATACGGCCGACCCGAAGACGGACAAGACGGCAACGCGCTATCATCAGCTCACGTTTGACGAAGCGATCGTCAAAAATCTGAAAATCATGGATGCCACGGCGCTGGCGCTGTGCCGTGACCAGAAATTGCCGATCAATGTATTCTCCATCTTCAAGCAAGGTGCGCTGAAGCGCGTCGTCCTGGGCGAAGATGAAGGCACCCTGGTTCACGCATAAGATTCCGTGGAGCGAAGAGATGAACGTCGCAGACCTGAAGAAACAATCCGAACAGCGAATGGCCAAGTCTCTTGAGACGTTGAGAAACGATCTCGGCAAGGTGCGAACCGGCCGCGCGCACGCCGGTATTCTCGACCACATTCAGGTGGACTACTATGGATCGATGGTGCCGCTGAAATCCATCGCCAACGTCACGCTATCCGATGCACGGACCATTACCGTGCAGCCTTGGGAAAAGAAACTCGGTCTGGTCATCGAAAAGGCCATTCGCGACTCCGACCTGGGCCTGAATCCCATGTCGTCTGGCGAGGTGATCCGGGTGCCGATGCCGGCCCTTACCGAGGAACGCCGCAAGGAACTTACCAAGGTCGTCAAGAGCGAAGGCGAGCACGCCAAGGTGGCGATTCGCAACATTCGGCGCGACGCCAACCATGTCCTGAAGGAAGCTCTGAAGGCAAAATCGCTGCCGGAGGACGATGAGAAGCGTGCCCAGGAGGACGTGCAGAAATTGACCGACCGCTTCATCGCGGAAGTCGACAAGGCCGTGGCCGAAAAGGAAAAGGATCTGATGTCGGTGTAAGCCCTTGCGGCCGAGCCCCGGATCCGGTACCCGTCATGCACGACAGTTCCACCCAATCCATCCCGCAAGTGGGCGATGTCCCCCGTCATGTTGCCATCATCATGGATGGCAACGGTCGCTGGGCCAAGCAGCGATTCATGCCGCGGGTGGCCGGGCACAAGCGCGGCGTCGAGTCGGTTCGCGAATCCGTCAAGACCTGCGGCGAACTGGGCGTCGAGTACCTGACCCTGTTTGCGTTTTCGAGTGAAAACTGGCGGCGACCGGCAGATGAAGTGTCGGTGCTGATGCAACTTTTCATTCGTGCGCTGGAGAGCGAAGTCGCCAAGCTGCACGACAACGGGATCCGCTTCAAGGTGGTCGGCGACCTTACCGCGTTTGACACGCGCATTCGCGATCTGATCGCGTCCGGCGAAGCGCTCACCCGGAATAACCGGAAACTAACGCTTACCATCGCCGCGAATTACGGTGGCCGGTGGGATATCCTGCAAGCCGTCAACAAGGCCTATCACGCCAAACGTCGGCAAATGCCGGTGCCGCACCGCGACGGCGCCTCACCGGCGCAGGAATTTCCCGCTCCGCCCGGCGGCGTTGCGGGCGACGATATTACGGAAGCCGAGTTAGCGGCCAACCTTTCGATGAGTTACGCGCCGGAGCCTGACCTGTTCATTCGTACCGGCGGCGAAGAACGCGTCAGCAATTTTCTCCTTTGGCAGCTTGCCTACACCGAATTTTATTTCACACGGGATTTGTGGCCAGATTTCGGGCGCGCCGGATTGATCAAAGCGATCGATTCCTATCGCATGCGTGAGCGCCGTTTTGGACGCACCAGCGAACAATTGGCGCCCGCAATAGTGCCAAGCGCTGCAGATGCGGCCTAGCATTTCGATACCCGGTCGCCCGTGCTGAAGACCCGTGTCATCACCGCCCTGGTGCTACTGCCGATCCTGCTGGTCGCGTTGTTCATCTTGCCGAACTGGGCGTGGGGAGGATTCACGCTGGTTATTGTCCTGGCGGCCTGCTGGGAGTGGAGCCGGTTCTGCTCGCTGGCATCGGCGTGGAAAAATATCTATCTCGTGCCGACACTGATGCTGCTGGCCGCAATATTCATCGCCTATGTGCAAGGGCGGATTGCCGGGGTTGAATTTGCCCAGCTCAGGTTGGCTGCTTTCCTGCTTGCAGCCCTTTTCTGGTTGGTCGTCGTGCCGCTGTGGCTGGCAAAGCTGTGGAGGCCGGAGTCGATTTGGCTGCGCGTGGTCGCGGGATGGCTGGTGATCATACCGACCTGGTTTGCGTTCCTGTCATTGCGGGAAGCAAGTCCCTGGTTGCTGTTGTCCTTCGCGGCAATTGTCTGGGTCGCGGACATTGCCGCCTATTTTGTCGGGCGCCGCTTTGGCCGGCACAAACTGGCTCCCTCGATCAGCCCGGGCAAAACCGTCGAGGGCGCTGCCGGGGCCGTGGGCGGCGTCATGCTGTTCTATTTTGTTTGGCAATTTCTGCTGGCCAATTCCGCCATTCGTACCGACGGCTGGGTTCGCGATCTGCAGTCACAGGGCTGGCTGGTGTTCGCGCTCTTCGTGCTGCTCGCCGTGATGTCGGTGCTGGGTGACTTGTTTGAATCATGGATGAAGCGTTGCGCCGGCCTCAAGGATTCAAGCAATCTGCTGCCGGGACACGGGGGCATACTCGATCGAATCGATGCGATGACGCCCACATTGCCGCTCGCCGGGCTTTATGTCGTGCTGATGTCCCCCGTCCACTGACCTGGTGATGCCATGAAAAACATCACCATACT
>JANNGY010000486.1:0-10659 GCA_031404095.1 Betaproteobacteria bacterium
GCTGCCGGGCTACGCCAGTCCGCAGGAATTTCGACGCGACCTCGATACCGTGGCGGCGTCGCTGGCCAATCACGCCAGCGGGGCGTTGGCCGCCGGGCGCCTTGCACAGTTGCGCTACGCCGTCGATATTTTCGGCTTTCATCTTGCCTCGCTCGACCTTCGGCAGAACTCCGATGTGCACGAAGTGGTGGTGGCGGAATTGCTGGCCAAAGCCGGCGTGTGTCCCGACTATCTGCAGCTCGATGAAGCGGCGCGCGTCGAACTGCTGTTGCGCGAACTGGCCAACCCGCGGCCGCTTCGCATCGCCGGCGAGGATTACAGCGAAGTCACGGTCGGCGAATTGAATGTGTTCCAGGCGGCGGCCGGCATCAATGCGCGCTTCGGCAGCGATGCCGTGCCCAACGCTATCATTTCCAAGGCGCAGTCGGTGAGCGACTTGCTGGAAGTCGGGCTGCTGCAGAAAGAGACCGGATCACTGGTGTCGCGACATGGCAAGACGCAATTGAAGATGGCGATCATTCCGCTGTTTGAAACTATCACCGATCTGCAGTCCGCCGCCGGCATCATGCGCGCCGCCTTTGCGCTGCCGGCCTATCGCGCGTTGCTCGACAGCCGCGATGGCTTGCAGGAAATCATGCTCGGCTATTCGGACAGCAACAAGGATGGCGGCTACCTCACGGCGAACTGGGAACTCTATTGCGCGCAAAAAGGGCTGGTCGACCTGGCGGCGGAAGCCGGCGTCCGGCTGCGCATGTTCCACGGGCGCGGCGGCACGGTCGGACGCGGCGGCGGACCCACTTTCGAAGCCATCCTCGCCCAGCCGGATGGCTGCTCGACGGCCGGACTGCGCATCACCGAACAGGGCGAAGTGATCGCCGCCAAGTATTCCGACACCGAACTGGGCCGGCGCAATTTTGAAACACTGGTCTCGGCGGCGATGCTGTCCAACTTTTCAGCGTCCCAGCATCGTGACCGGCCGCCGTGGTGGGAGGTGATGCAGCAACTGTCGACGAGCGCATGCGCGACCTATCGGCAACTGGTCTATGAAACGCCCGGGTTCGTTGAATTCTTTCGCGGCGCGACGCCGATCGCCGAAATCGCCGGACTCAACATCGGCAGCCGGCCCGCGTCACGCAAGGCCTCGCAGTCGATCGCCGACCTGCGCGCCATTCCCTGGGTGTTCAGCTGGAGCCAATGCCGCCTGTCGATACCCGGCTGGTACGGCTTCGGCAGCGCATTGCAGCAATGGATCGACACCTCGCCGGGCGGTCGCGATGCGACGCTCGCGACCCTGCGGGAAATGTATGCCGACTGGCCGTTTTTCCGGACCGTCCTGGCCAACATGGACATGGTGCTCGCCAAGACCGACCTCGCCATCGCCACCCGCTATATCGATTTGGTGCCCGACCGCGAACTGGCCGAGCGGATCTTCGGCATCATCCGCACGGAATGGCAGCGAACCGTCGACATGCTGCGCGCGATCACCGGCGCAACCGCCTTTCTCGAAGACAACCCGGCGCTGGCGCGCAGCATCCGCAATCGTTTTCCCTACCTCGATCCGCTAAACCATCTGCAAATCGACCTGCTGCGCCGCTATCGAGCCGGGCAGACCGATGAGCGCACCAAGCGGGCGATCCATCTCACCATCAACGGCCTAGCCGCCGGTTTGCGGAACAGTGGATGAGGCTGGACATACGATCCGCAAGCAACATAAGCACCAATAAACGGCATAATGCCTCTGGTTTGAAACGCGAAGAACCGGTGAGAGCCGCACCTGTACGACCTTGAATTTTTGCACCCAACGATGAAAATCAATAAGAACACAAAAAAAACGGCAGGGCACGATCGAAGCGCGCGCGGCACGAAGGTCACACTGGAAATGGTCGCTTCCGCTTGCGGAGTATCTCCAAGCACCGTTTCGCGCATCCTGAATGGAACGGCCGTGGTCAGCCCGCGCAAACGCGAGGCGGTTGATCGCGCTATTGCCGCACTAGGCTTTACGCCAAACCCGGTCGCCCGCGGTCTTGCGGGAGGCCGGACCCTGAGCGTGGGCGTTGTCACGCAGGCCATCGACAGCCCGTTCTATGGTCTTGCACTTCGTGGCATCGAGGAAGAGCTCGGCAGCGCTGGCTACAGTCCGCTGTTTGTCAGTGGGCATTGGAATGCCCAGGAAGAAAAGCGCTGCATTGACATACTGCTTTCGCGGAGGGTTGACGGCCTCATCATCCTGACCGGTCGCCTCAGTGACACTGCGTTGCGAAATATTGCGAAGTCTCTACCGGTCGTCGTCACCGGCCGCGGTTTGACGGCACCGGGTCTGTATTCATTGGACTTCAACAATTTCAAGGGTGCGCAACTGGCGACCCACCACTTGCTGACCCTTGGACACCGCCGCATTGCATTCATTGGTGGCGACCCCGCGCACCCCGACGCGAACGAGCGTCTGCGCGGTTATCGCAGCGCGCTGAAAGCGGCGAGCGTGCCGTTCAACCCGGCAATGGTTTTACCGGGCGATTACCAGGAGAAAAGCGGCCTTGAGGCGGTCGAACGACTTATTGATAGCCGCGAACGGTTTTCGGCAATCTTCGCGGCAAACGACCAAATGGCATTTGGCGCGGCACTCGCGTTGTATCGGCGCGGCCTGCGCATACCGGACGATGTCTCGCTTGTCGGTTTTGATGACCTCGCAGGTGCCGTGCATTCAATACCGCCGCTGACCAGCATTCACCAGGGACCCTTCGAACTCGGCCAGTTGGCAGCAGTCGCATTGTTGCACCTGTTGGCCGGGCAGGTACCGACGGAATGTTTGTCGGAACCGCGGCTGGTTGTACGCAGCTCGACTCGCACACTTCGGGCTCCTTGATCGGATCTCTGCTTTCGCTGGGAAGACTCGGGCGCCATCAGGCTAAGCGCGAGTACCGGGTCAGATTCGAATCACCTGGCCCAGTGGATGCCATCGATGCCAATGCGATTTTGCGCGTGAGTCCCGGCTGTTGCAGCCGTCTCCGCAAGGCGCCCGGCGATGGCGAATGGACTTGTGACACGCATCAGGTCGATGCGGCTCAGCCCGACCTTCTCCTTGCGCGCGACATACTGACGGATGGTATCGATGGGAATCGATACCTCGCGCCAAGCCCCGTCGCTGACGTAACCGAATTCACCGCTGACCAAGGGCATGCTTGCCGAAAGGGCGCTGCCCTCGGTGGCACTGCCCACCAGGAACCCGATTTTCAGCGGACCGGGGGTGGTGGTCCTGATGCGGAAGTTCAAGGTTCCGGCGGCAAACGCCGAAAGGTCGTCGGCCTGATTCTTCGGTACAGGAAAGTTGATGCCCCACCCGCGATTCGCCAGGCGGGGAGAAATTTCGATGCCGGTACCGCCCTTGCTGCGACGGATGGAGGCACGCCCATCGCGGGTCTTCCAGGCATCGAGCACGGGCCGAGCTTCGCCCGGTGTCGCGGTGCCTGCAAGCAACGTGTAGCGCTGCGCCGAGACGACCGTGCGGATGGCGATCGGTGTCACGTAAGCGGCATCGGCCAGAGTGTAGTCGCCGGGTTCCCAGATGGCACGCGGGTAGAGGTCCTGCACCACATAGCGCGCCTCGCGCTTCACATTGAACAGACCCCACTTGTCGTCGGCCTCCTTCCACGGCTCGTCGAACGCTTCGAAATAGAAGATGGTGCGGGGGCCGCCTCCTGAGGCTTGCCACGCGTTCATCCGGTTGACATACATTTTTTGATTAACCGGGTGGGCACGAAAGGGCACCATGGCCGGGTCGGCCTGCCAGCCGGTCTCGCCGATCACGATCGGCATCGCCGCCAGTCCCAGCGAATCCACGTGCGTTCGCACCGCGGCGTACTCGAACTTGGCGCGCGCGAAGGCGGCATCCACCATTGCAGCCGCACGCTGTTTCGGGGGCACCGCGGCCTGGCGCCAGTCCCAAAGGTCGGGGCTGTAGATCGAGTCCAGCAACGGGTACGTGTGCATCGCAACAAAGTCAATGCTGGCCAGGATGGGCGCGGGATCCTGCTCAACGCGACGGTTCCAGGCAAAGAACGCCCAGTTATCATTGGTGGTCACCGGCTGGTTGACGGCTTTGCGCACTTTATCGATGTAGCCCTTCATCGCAAGTGTGTCGAAGCGGTTGAAGGACCATGTCACCATCGTCTCGTTGCCGATGCTGACGGCCACCACGATGTCCTTATACTCATGAGCCAGCGCGATGCCGCGAGCCACCTCGGCGTCGTTGGATGCAGGGTCGTCGTGATGTACGTAAATGCCCAGCATCACCCTGATATCATGGCGGTGGTCACGGATGACCTTCAGGGTCTGCCGCGCGACCTTGTCCGAACTATCGAACAGGCGAATCAAGGTGAATTGCCCGGCAAGTAGCAGGTCCAAGTCCTGCTTGATCATCGCCGCACTGATGGCCTCGTTATCGCGGTCCGCCACGTTTTTTGCGGTGCGGAACGGCGAATAGGACACTGCCTTGCGGGAACCAAAATCAGCCGGCAGGGGACGTAGGCTGGACGTGTTGCCTTGGCCGGCATGCGCGAATGACGCGGCAGCGACCAGACTGATGAACAATATCACTTTTGCACATTGCAACACCGAACGCTGGATGCCAAAGGACAGAGGCGAAGAGGAGCGGAGCATGATGCGCGGCGATGGAGATCTGAAGATGCGGCTACTTGCTATGCTGGTAGACGCGCACATAGTCGATTTCCATCGAGACTGGAAAGATTTGATCGTCAACCGCACCGCCATGGTGGCCCCCGACGGCGATGTTCAGGATCAAAAACTGTGGCTTGTCAAAAGGCCATTGTTCGGGGCCGCTGCGCGCATTTTTGTATTCGAAGTGCGCCAAGCCATCAACGCCAAAGCGAACACGATCAGCGGTCCAGTGCATCTGGTAGGTGTGGAACGCAATGCATGCGTCAGGAATTTTTGCGGCGTCACCGGCACCTTTGCCGTCATAGCCGGCCGCCGTGTGTACCGTACTGTACACTTGGCCCGGATCGCGGCCAACGTGCTCCATGATATCGAGCTCGCCACCGGCAGGCCATACGCCCGCCGTGTTCAGCGTCCAGATCGCGGGCCATGTACCCTTTCCGCAAGGTAGCTTCGCGCGAATCTCAAAGAAGCCATAGGTCCAGTCTTGCTTGCCTCGCGTGATCAAACGTGATGAGGTGTAATGCTGACTTCCCCAGTCTGGCGCATGCGACAACGATTCTTTGCGTGTGTGGATTGTAAGACGGCCACCCTGGACAAACGCGTTTTCCTTGCGTGGTCCTGAGTAGTACTGCAGTTCTTTGTTGTGCCAGCCGGCCTTGTTTCGTTCCGTGTCGTATGCCCACTTGGTGGGGTCGGGCAGGCCATCTGTATTGAACTCGTCTGTCCAGACCAGGCGGTAGTTGGCGGGCATTTGCAGAACTGTCCGCTTGGCAGGGGGTGATGACGTTCCCGTCGCAAGCACATTGGCGGCAAACGCGGCCTGACATCCAAAGGTTACCAACAGTTTGATCCAATGTGATCGCATCGTGTACACCGTTAGTCCAGTCTGCAGCCGGTCGCATCAAAGTGGAGCGCCCAAGTGGCATCTGGTTGCAACCCGACCCTCTGGCCGGAGGTAAGGTGGGCGTGGCCTGCCCCGGCCTTGGCATTCACGAGTTCATCCAGGCCGTCGACACGCAGGTGCAGGATTGACACATCGCCCAAGTGTTCGGCCAGTTCGACCGTGGCGGCAATGCCTTCATCCGCCGGGCCCAGGCTTACATGCTCTGCGCGCAATCCTGCGCGATGCACCGCAGGCCCAGCCGCCGGCGCCAGGCGCTCCCACAGCACGCGGTGCGCTTCGGAGGCGCCTGACCCCGGACGCGGGATGAGATTGATGCGCGGCGCACCGAGGAAGCCCGCGACGAATTCGTTTGCGGGACTGTTGTAGAGGTCCATCGGCGCACCGAGTTGTTCGATGCGGCCTTTGTTGAATACCGCGATGCGGTCGCCCATGGTCATCGCCTCGACCTGATCGTGAGTGACATAGACCATCGTGGTGCCCAATTCCTTATGCAGGCGCGATAGCTCGATGCGCATGTTCACGCGCAGCGCCGCGTCAAGGTTGGACAACGGCTCGTCGAACAGAAACACCCTGGGCTTGCGTACGATCGCGCGGCCGATCGCCACACGTTGTCGCTGCCCGCCAGACAACTCCTTCGGGTAGCGCCCCAGCAACTCGGCAATGCGCAATACATCGGCCGCGCGTTGCACCTGCTCGTCGCGCTGCGTCTTGCCGACGCCGGCCATCTTTAACGCAAAGCCCATGTTCTCGGCCACGGTCATGTGCGGATACAGCGCATAGCTCTGGAACACCATCGCCGCGCCGCGGTCGGCCGGCCGCACGTCATTCGCACGCTGCCCGTCGATGAGCAAGTCGCCGGAGGTAATATCCTCCAGCCCGGCAATCATGCGCAGCATCGTCGACTTGCCGCACCCCGATGGGCCGACAAAGACCAGAAATTCGCCGTCATGGACTTCGAGGTCGATGCCGGCGATGATTTCAGTCGATCCATAACTCTTGCGGATGCCCCGCAAGCTCACGTGTCCCAATTCAGTCCCCCCTGGCCGCGTCGTTGGCGGCGTATTTGCTGGCGTGTTTTGCAGTTTGTGTGGCGACGTACCGCGCTTGCAGGAAACGGCGGTACCAACGCCCACTGTCCTTGAGCGTGCGCGCCTGCGTGGCGTAGTCGACATGCACGATCCCGAATCGCTTGGCGTAGCCGCTCGACCACTCGAAGTTGTCCATCAGACTCCAGACGATGTAGCCGGCCATCGGAACGCCCTCGCGCATCGCGTCGGCGACGGCCGCAATATGGGTCTGCAGGTAATCAATGCGATCGGCATCGCGCACCTTGCCGTCTGTCATCGAATCCTTGAACGCGCCGCCGTTCTCGGTCACGTACACCGGTGGCAGCGTGTACTCGCGGTGCAAGGTCAGGAGCAGTTCGGTTAAACCCCGCGGGTAGATCTCCCAGCCCATCTCGGTCAGCGCCGCACCGCTTTTTTTCAGATCATAGGATCCGTCCGCACTGCACATGACCCGGAAATAGTAGTTGACGCCTAAGTAGTCCATCGGTGTGGCCATGACTGCCATGTCGCCGGCCTCGACGATGGGCGCGTCGGCGCCGAGCGCGTCGATCACTTCTGGCGGATAGGTGCCCTTGAAAAGGGGGTCGGTGTACCAGCGTCGCCCGAACGCGTCGTCCAGTCGTGCCTTCGCCAGATCGGCCGGCGAATTGGTGGCAGCCTGCATGTGCGCAAGGTTAAGCACAATCCCGAGCCGCGCAGAACAAGCGTCGGCCCTGAGCGCCTGCAGTGCGAGGCCATGACTCAAAAGCAAGTGGTGCGACACCTGGATCGCAGTCTTGCGGCTTTTGATGCCCGGCGCGAAGGTGCCGTTTTCATGCCCCAGCATTGCGATCACCCAAGGCTCGTTGTGGGTGGTGATCGCGGCCAGCCGGTCTCCCAGGCGGTGCTGCACGCCGCGGGCGTAGTCGACGAAGCGATGCACCGTATCACGCGCTGCCCAGCCGCCGCGCTCCTGCAGCGCCTGCGGCAGATCCCAATGATTAAGCGTCAGATATGGCTTCACGCCACGCACAAGCAGGCCGTCAACCAGGCGCTCGTAAAACGCCAGCCCGCGCTCGTTCCACGCGCCGGTGCCGTCGGGCTGGACGCGCGGCCAGGACACCGAGAATCGGTACGCATCGACGCCAAGCGAAGCAATCAGGTCGAGGTCACTTTCCAGCCGGTGGTAGTGGTCGCAGGCGACGTCACCAGTACTCGCGTCGGCAATCGCGCCGGGCACGCGGCAGAAGCGATCCCAGATCGATTCGCCCTTGCCGTCCTCGCGGGCCGCTCCCTCTATCTGGAATGAACTCGTGGCCACACCCCAGACGAAGTCGGACGGGAACTGGAAGGGGAGGTTGTCGTGTTGGGGCATGGTCAGGTCAATGGTTCGTCGTCACTTGACGGCGCCGGTGGTCAGGCCGGCAATGAGTTGCCGCGATGAGACGGCGAACAGGATCAGCAGGGGAATCGTGGCGATGGCCGAACCGGCCATCAGCGCACCCCACTCGGTGTTTACCGGACTTTGCAGGCTGCGCAGCGCCAGCGGCAGGGTGTAGTTTTCGACGCTGCGCATCACGATCAGCGGACCGATGAAGTTATTCCACGAGGAAATGAAAGTGATCAGCCCCAGCGTGCCGAGCGCGGGCTTCAATAGCGGTAACACAATGCGCCAATAAATGGTGAACTCGCCGCAGCCATCCATGCGGGCG
Source organism: Betaproteobacteria bacterium (assembly GCA_031404095.1). Classification (GTDB taxonomy): domain Bacteria; phylum Pseudomonadota; class Gammaproteobacteria; order Burkholderiales; family Usitatibacteraceae; genus UKL13-2. The sequence goes on from JANNGY010000486.1 coordinate 8,337, forward strand.
GCTTCGATCAATTCCTTTGGCACTGCCGTCGACGCGAACTGGCGCATCAGGAAGATTCCGAACGCGCTCGCCGCACCGGGAATGTAGAGCGCGCGGTGCTCATCAATCCAGCCCAACGCATCCATGATCATGAAGGTCGGGATCATGCTCATGAACGAGGGTAGCAACATGGTGGCCATGACGAGGGTGAACAGTGCCTTCTTGAAGCGGAACTCCATCAGTGCGAAAGCATAGCCCCCCATCGAGCAGAACAGCAGCGTGAGTGCGGTCGAGGCTAGTGCGACATAGACGCTCCAGCCCAGATTGCGCCAGAACGGCAGACGTTCAGTCAGGATCTTCAGGTTGGCGGCGAGGTCGCTGCCAAACCAGAGTGGTGGAGGAAGGTTGAAGATCTCCGTACGCGAGTGGGTCGCGAACACAAACATGAAATAGAACGGCGCGAGCATGATCAGCGCGCCAATCGCAACAAGGCAGTAGGCGGCCCAGGTGCTGATACGACCGTTGTTCATGTTCACCTTCATGCCGCGGGACCGCGTGGACGGAAGGCGCGATTGGTGAGCCAGGTCATCAGCGCAACGACGACGAACAACAGCCATGACATCGCGCTGGCACCGCCGAAGTCGTTGAAGTCGAAGGCCATCCGGTACAGGTACACGGCCGAGGTCATGGCCGACTGGTCGATACCCCCCTTGCCACCGGTGAGGATGAAGGGTTCCTCAAACAACTGCAGGCCGCCGATCACGCTGAGGGTGACACCGAAGAAGATCATCGGCCTGAGGCTTGGCAGCGTGATGAACCAGAACTGCTGCCAGCGTCCGGCACCGTCCATCGTGGCGGCTTCGTAAAGATCCTTCGGTATCGTCTGTAGCGCGGCGAGATATAACACTACATTGAAGCCGAGGTAACGCCAGAACACGATGAAGGCAATCGCGGGCTTGATGTTTTCAGCCTTGCCGAGCCAGTCGATGTTCTCAATGCCGAACAGCGAGTACAGGCCGGCATTGACGAGGCCAAAGTCCTTCGAGAAAAGTGAGCTGAACATGATCGCAATCGCCACTGTCGAGGTGATGTAGGGCAGGAAATAGGCACCGATCACGCCGTCGCGCAGGCGCTTGAACGCGTTGTGGATGAACACCGCCAGCGGAATCGCCACGAGGTGCTGCGGCACGCCGGTGGCAATGGCGAGCCAGGAGGTGTTTTTCAGTGATTTCCAGAACCACTCGTCCTCGAGCGCGAACGCGAAGTTCGCCAGGCCGACATACTCCATTGCATTTAGCCCGCTCGTCGGCTCCCACGACTGGAATGCGAGGTAGAGCGAGAACAGCAGCGGAAACACGCCGAACACCGCGAACAGCACCAGGAAGGGGCTGATGAAGACGTACGGTGCCCAGCGTGGCGAAAGGCGAAGGAAGGAGGGCAGGCGCATGATCAGCGGTGGGCGCGGCGCGCAAGCAGACGCTCGGCATCGGCCAGTGCGCGGCCGATGTCTTTGCCGTGGTCGAGCACGTTATCGAGCTCGGTGCCGATCACTTCGTCGGCGAAGTTGGTCTGCTTGTGCACCTGCGTGGCCGTGATCTTGCTGGATGCATCGCGCCACAGCAGCCGCTCAGCTTGCCAGCCGAGAAAGGGCATAGGCTGGCCGAAGAACGGGTCGTCGAACGTCTCGAGCAGAGCCGGAAAGGCGTCCTGTGACTTGAAGGCGGCGAACTGCAGCTCGCGATCGAGCGTCAGCATCTGGATAAGCTCCCAGGCAAGAATCTTGTTCTCCGGCGCGGCGCGGCGAGGGATAGCGTAGTAGCTGCCGCCATAGCCGACGAACGTGCCTTCCGGCAGCTGAGCCGCGCGCCACAGCCCCTTGGTGCTTGGCGCGACCCAGTTGGCCATCTGCCCGACCATCCAGGCGCCCGACAGCTCGGTCGCCAGCGTACCGCGGCGGAAACCCTCGGCCCACTCGTTGGACCAGGCAGTGACGCGGGCATCAAGCTTGTGTCGCCGTATCTTTCGAGCGAGCTCGAAGGCGCGCACGAAGCGCGGCGAATTGACGAGCACGCGCGAGTCCTGGTCGAAGTACAGCCCTTCACCGGGACGCAAACCACTGCGGATGACGATGTCCTTGACCACTTGCGCGTTCGAAATCAGGTAGGCGCCGGTGACCGCCTTGAGCTTGATGCCGGCGTCGACATACGCCTCCCACGACGGCGTCAGGTCGGCCTCGCTCAAGCCCGCCTTCGCGAGCAGGTCGATACGGTAGAGCAACGTACCCGGGCCGATGTCGGTCGGCACGGCCACCACCGCGCCGCGGCGATTGATTGCCTGGTCATAG
>JANNGY010000487.1:0-20307 GCA_031404095.1 Betaproteobacteria bacterium
GGCGAGGTGGCGCGTCACCCAGGCCACCAGGTCGCCCGCGGTAACCACGCCGGATAGCCGGTCCACTTCGCGGCCGGGGTGAAACTGGACCATCGTCGGAATGCTACGAATGCCGTATTGGGCACTCGCCACCGGCGAAGCGTCGGAATCGACCTTGACGAATCGCACCTCGGGCAGCAGCTCCGCCGCGCTGGCGAATTGCGGCGCCATGGTTTTGCAGGGCCCGCACCACGCCGCCCAGAAATCGACCAGCACCGGCAACTCCGTGCGGGCGAGGAATGCGGGCAGCGCGGCATCGTCCAGCGCCACCGGCGCCGCCGACATCAGCGGCGCCTTGCAGTGGCCGCAGACCGGGCCACCGTGCAAACGCTCGGCGGGGACACGATTGGTCGTGCCGCAAGCGGGACAGGCGAGCAGCATGTCAGCAACCGGGCTCGACGCCGAATTTACGCAGCATCGATTCCATCAGGCACCATTTGGTCATGCCGCTCTGCAGGAGATTGGCGCCGACAAACGCGGTAAACGCGAGCCACCAGTGGCTCACAAAGACCGGGCTGCCGGGAATGCCCAGCGCCAGTGACAGCAGGATGAAAAACCCTGCGACAATTCGAACGATTCGCCATGTGGTCATGAAATTTCTCCTTCGGGTTGCGTGTTTGCCAAGGCGCCCAGCCGATTCCGGTAGGCGATGAAGTACAACAACGGAATCACCACCAGTGTCAACAAGGTGGAGACGAATATGCCAAAAATCAATGAGATCGCGAGCCCGTTGAAAATGGGATCGTCGAGGATGAAAAAGGCCCCCAGCATTGCGGCGACACCGGTCAGCAGGATCGGCTGCGCACGGGTGATGGCGGACTGCACCACCGCCTCCTTGAATGCCATGCCGTCGCGCACTTGCAGATTGATGAAGTCCACCAGCAGGATGGAATTGCGGACGATGATCCCCGCCAGCGCGATCATGCCGATCATGCTGGTGGCCGTGTAAGGCGCGCCAAACAAGGCGTGACCGGGCATGACACCGACGATGGTCAGCGGAATCGGCGCCATGATGATCAGCGGCGTCAGGTACGAGCCGAACTGCGCGACCACCAACAGATAAATCAGCACCAGGCCCACCGCATAGGCGGCGCCCATGTCGCGAAAGGTTTCATAGGTGATCTGCCATTCGCCGTCCCACTTGACCGCATAGTCGCGATAGGCGTCTTCCGGCGGGCGGATGAAATATTCCGCCAGCGCGCCGCCGCCGGGAGTGGTGATCGAGCCAATTTCGGCGCGCATGGCGAACATGCCGTACAGCGGGCTGTCGACCTTGCCGGCCATGTCGCCGACGACGTAGTTCACCGGATGCAGGTTTTTGTGATAGACCGGCTGCTCGCGCACGGTGTCACTGATGGTCACCAGTTCGCGGATCGGCACCAGTTTGCCGGCGGCCGTGCGCACCGAAAGCTGCAGCAGTGCGGCCAGGTCGCCATGCTGCTCGGGCGGAAGCTGGATGGTGGCGGCGACAGGATATTTGCTGCCGTCGTGCAGGAAAGTGGCGGCTTCGCCCGCGAGGCCGGCGCGCAACGTCTCGATAATCTGCTGCTGTGTCACGCCCAGCAGTCCGGCCTTGCGGCGATCCACCAGCAGCAAGGTGCGCGGCGCGGCGACGATGCTGCTGTCGTCCACATCGACCACGCCGGCGGTTTTTTCGAAAATGGCGCGAATCTGTTTCGCGACCGTGCGGCGGCCCTCGGCTTCCGGACCGTACACTTCGGCGACGATCGGCGCCAACACCGGCGGGCCGGGCGGCACTTCCACCACTTTCACATTGGCGCCGAAGCGCTTGCCGATCTCCTGCAGCGCCGGCCGCACTCGCGTGGCGATGGCATGGCTCTGATCGTCACGCTGTTGCTTGTCGACGAGGTTGACCTGCATCTCACCGACCTCGCCGCCGGCACGAAGATAGTACTGGCGCACGAGTCCGTTGAAATTGATCGGCGCCGCCGTGCCCGCATAGGCCTGGTAGTTCGCGACCTCCGGCACCGTCGCCAGATGAGCCCCCAGTTCGCGCAGCACCGCGGCGGTCTTTTCCAGCGGTGTGCCCGCCGGCATATCGACCATGACGGAAAATTCGGATTTATTGTCGAGCGGCAGCATCTTCAGGCGCACCAGGCCGAACACGGGCAGCAGCAGCGAGAACGCGATCAATGCCAGTACGCCGAACCCCAGCAGGCGGCGGGCGCGCGGCCCGCGCGTGTCGTCGAGCAGCGGCGTGAAGACGCGCTGGAACCACGGCGCGAGTTTTCGCGTCAGGGGGGATACCGGATGCGGGACATCGGCATCGGCATCGGTATGCACCGCTTTCATCCACAGGCGCGCCAGCCAGGGGGGTGACGACGAAGGCGATGACCAGCGACAGCAGCATGCCCATGCTGGCGTTGATCGGGATCGGGCTCATGTACGGCCCCATCAATCCCGAGACAAAGGCCATCGGCAGCAACGCCGCGATCACGGTGAAGGTGGCGAGGATGGTCGGCCCGCCGACTTCATCGACGGCGCCCGGGATCAGCGCGGCCAGCGATTTTTCCGGGTACAACTGCTGGTGCCGGTGAATATTCTCGACGACCACGATCGCGTCGTCGACGAGGATGCCGATCGAAAAGATCAGCGCGAACAACGACACGCGATTGAGCGTGAAGCCCCATGCCCACGAAGCAAACAGGGTTGCAGCCAGCGTCAGGATCACCGCCGTGCCGACAATCGCGGCCTCGCGGCGGCCGAGGGCGATGAACACCAGCGCAACCACCGAAGCGGTGGCGAGCAGGAGCTTTTGAATGAGTTTTTTCGCCTTGTCGTTGGCGGTGGTGCCGTAGTTACGCGTCTCGGCCACCTCGACCGCAGCCGGGATCAGCGTGTTTTTCAGGAGTTCCACGCGGCGCATCACGGCATCGGATACGTCGATGGCATTTTCGCCGGGCTTCTTGGTGACGGCGATCGTCACCGCCGGGTATTCGGCCCAGTCCTTGTCGACTGCCCCACCCGGCGCATGCCACACATGGTGGCTCGCCGGCGGCGGGCCATCGCGCATCGAAGCGACGTCACGCAGGAATACAGGACGGCCGCCCACTGGTTTGGAGACCCCCACCACCAGATCGGCGAGGTCTTCGGCTTTCTCGAAGAACGGACCGGACTCAATGGCAATCGCGCGATTGCCCGACAGCAGGTCGCCGACCGGCATGCCGGCGTTGGCCGATTGCAGTGCGGCGCGCAAGTCGGCGACGGTGACGCCGCTTCCCGACATGCGAGCCGGATCGATCTCGATCATGATGACCCGGCCCGGACCACCGATGGTGCGTACTTCGCGGGTGCCGGCGACGCGCTTCAAGTCGGTCTCGACGCTGTGCGCCACGCGCTCCAGGTCAAAGGCGCTGGCGGTCTTGCTGAACAGCGTCAGCGCGACGATGGGTACGTCGTCAATGCCTTTCGGCTTTATCAGGGGTTCAAGCACGCCGAGCCCCTTCGGCAGCCAGTCGGCATTGCCATTGACCGTGTCGTACAGGCGCACCAGCGCATCGATGCGCGGAACACCAACCTTGAACTGCACGGTAATGATCGCCATGCCGGGCCGCGAAACCGACATGACGTGCTCTGTGCCGCTGACCTGCGAAAGCACCTGTTCGGCCGGCGTGGCCACCATCTGCTCCACATCCCGGACGGAGGCGCCGGGAAACGGAATCAGCACGTTTGCCATGGTCACGTTGATTTGCGGCTCCTCTTCGCGCGGCGTCACGAACACGGCAAACGCGCCGAGCAGCAGCGCGGTGAGGGCCAGCAGCGGCGTGATCTGCGCGCGCAGGAAGGCGGCCGCGACGCGGCCCGACTGGCCGAGGCGTGGCGCGGCGGGCATCAACGAATCCTCGCGGCGGCTTGCGGATCGGTTGCAATCAATTCACCGGCACCAACGCCGGCAAGCACTTCAACCGATTCTTCGGCCGCGCGCCCGAGGCGAACCTGACGCAGCAAGGGCTTGCCATTGGCGTCCACCACATACACGCCGGTCATTTCGGCGCGCCGCACCACTGCCTTGGCCGGCACAAACACCCGGTTGCCGTCGCCGCCACCCGGCGCGCTTATCCAGGCGCGGGCAAACATGCCGGGCCTAATGCCAGGCGATAGGCCCGGCGTGCCGACCGGCAGGTCCAGGCGCAACTGCTGGGTATGGGTATTGGGATCTGCCGTCGGCAGCAGCGTCACACTGACCGGCACAATCCATTTCTGGGCAGCGCCCGGCAATTCGACCTTGGTTGCCTGCGGCGTGACGGCAGGCAGGTTCACCCTCTGCGGGACGATGGCGGTCACCCGCAACGCGGCGGGATCATAAACCGTGACGATGGCACGCCCGGGCATCGCCATGTCGCCGAGAACGACCGGCACGTCAGCGACGACTCCCGCGTACGGCGCGCGCAAGGTGAAGAAATCCGTTTGCGTGCGCGCCGCGCCCGCCTGGGCGACCTGTGCATTGACCCCTGCTTCGGCGGCCTTGTAAACCGCCTCGGCCTGGTCGAGTGCCGCCTTGCTGATGAATTGCTTCTGGAACAGCAGTTTTTGTCGTTCGAAATCTTTTTCCGCCACATTTAGCGAGGCACGCGCCGCCGCAACCTGCGCCTGGCTGGCGGCGGCGGTTTGGTCCGCGGCGCGGGCGTCAATACGCGCCAGTACCTGCCCGGCTTTCACCGTGTCGCCGGCCTTTACCGACAATTCGACGATCGCGCCGGCCACTTGCGCCGCCAGCACCGTTTGTCTGACCGCTTCCACCACACCATCCGCGCTGATGACGGCCGCGGCGCCGGCAGAGCGTGCCGGGACCGTCGCCAGCGTCACTGCCGTTGATTGCGGCGCGGCCCAGGCGGCGCTGGTCAGCAGAAGCAGTGCGGGCAATAGTGTGCGGATCATGGTTCGGTCCTTCCGTAAGCGTTGGGTCACGTCGGCCCACCCTGGGTCACCTCGGATTGAGCAGATTTCCCTTGGGGTGCGTTTCATTATATCTTTTTATATTATATTGACATTCACTATACATTTCAATATATTGTTTGAAATAAATCCGCAACCGGACACGACCATGATTACAACCACAGGAATTGATCCCGAAACGATGCGCGCTTCCGCCACCCGTACCTGCGGGATGCTGAAGACGCTGTCGAATCCGGATCGTCTCTTGCTACTCTGCCAGATTTCTCAAGGCGAACGCTGTGTGAGCGACCTCGAGGAAGCGCTCGAAATTCACCAGCCGACACTGTCGCAGCAATTGGGTGTGCTGCGCGATGAAGGACTGGTCAGCACGCGCCGCGATGGCAAGCGCATTTTCTACTCGATGGCCAGCAAGGAAGCGCTGGCCGTGATGCAGGTGCTGTTTGACCAGTTTTGCGTCGCCAAGCCAAAACGCGCTAAACGCTGAGCGCCGGGCATTGCGCCTTGAGCGCGCAACACCAGGCGCTTGGCGCCCCCGGCACAATTTCCTTTTTCCAACCACAGGAGTTGAAGATGAAGACAAACATGGGAAGCATTGACCGCGCCATTCGCGCCACCGCCGGCGTGGCGCTGATCGGCCTGACCCTGTCAGGGATGATCGGCGTTTGGGGCTGGATCGGCGTCGTGCCGCTGGCAACGTCGCTTATCGGCTATTGCCCGGCCTATCCGCTGTTTGGAATGAACACCTGCAGGAAGTGACGGGGTCGCAGCAACCCGAATGCATACCGGCTGAATCGACAATATCCACGAGGCTTTCCAAGGCAACTGCCAGGAAAGTCGCACCAGTGCTGGCTCTCCAGCCGGTGCGCTTGCAAAATTTCTGTCTCTCAGACATCGGCCCACATCCTGAGCAGGTTGTGATAAGTGCCCGTCAGCGCGACGGTGTGCGGGATGACGATCAAGCGCTTCCAATACGATCTGGCTCCTTGCTTGTCGTCAACCCGGTCGTTGGGGATGCGCCCCGCCATGCCCAGTGCCAGCTCGCGCGTGAGCCATTGCCGGCATCGGCGTAAAATGGATGCCTGATTCGCTCACCTCTTTACCTTTTTCGCCAAAAATGAAAACCAACGACCTCAAGCCCCAGTTCAAATGGGACGACGCCTTCCTGCTCGAAGACCAGTTGTCCGACGAAGAACGCATGGTGCGCGATTCCGCGCAGGCTTACTGCCAGGAAAAACTGATGCCGCGCGTCCTGCTGGCCAATCGCCACGAAAAATTCGACCGCGAGATCATGAACGAAATGGGCGCGCTGGGATTCCTCGGTTCGACCATCGACGGCTATGGCTGTGCCGGCGTGAATCACGTTTGCTACGGACTCATTGCCCGCGAAGTGGAGCGCGTCGATTCCGGCTACCGTTCGGCGATGAGCGTGCAATCGTCGCTGGTGATGCACCCCATCCATGCTTACGGCAATGAAGCGCAACGCGAGAAATGGCTGCCCGGCCTTGCGACGGGCGAACGGGTCGGCTGCTTTGGCCTGACCGAGCCCAATGCCGGATCTGACCCCGGCTCGATGATCACGCGCGCCAGGAAAGTGGACGGCGGCTACCAATTGCACGGCGCCAAGATGTGGATCACCAATTCGCCGATCGCGGATATCTTTGTGGTCTGGGCCAAGGACGCCTCGGACGGCGACACCATCCGTGGCTTCGTGCTGGAAAAAGGCATGAAAGGCCTGAGCGCACCCAAGATCGAGGGAAAATTTTCCTTGCGTGCCTCGATCACCGGCGAAATCGTCATGGATGAAGTATTCGTGCCGGACGAAAACCTGCTGCCCAACGTGAAGGGGCTGAAGGGTCCGTTCGGCTGCCTGAACAAGGCGCGCTACGGGATTTCCTGGGGCGCGCTTGGTGCGGCGGAATTCTGCTGGCACGCCGCGCGCCAATACACGCTGGATCGCATCATGTTCGGCAAGCCTCTCGCGGCGACGCAGTTGATCCAGAAAAAGCTCGCCGATATGCAGACCGAAATTTCGCTCGGCCTGCAAGGCGCGCTGCGCGTCGGAAGATTGCTCGACGAAGGTCGCGCAACGCCGGAAATGATTTCGCTGGTCAAGCGCAACAGTTGTGGCAAGTCGCTTGATATTGCGCGCATGGCCCGCGACATGCACGGCGGCAACGGCGTCGCCGACGAGTATCACGTGATCCGTCACATGATGAATCTGGAAGCGGTCAATACCTACGAAGGCACGCACGACGTGCATGCGTTGATTCTCGGGCGTGCACAGACGGGGCTGAATGCCTTCGGGTCATAGCGACCACATGCAAGCCGTCGTCCCCGCGCATGGTGAAGGCATGCCTTCACTTCAGTGACTTTCGCTCGAACGACGCTGAGTCCCCGCCGCAGTCTGCCCTCGAATGATTGATTCGGAGGCGGGGACGACGGGCGAAGTGGACTTCCCGCGTATTGCAATGAGTACAACCATGTCCTCCATTTGGCACCACCACCCCACCCTCGAACAACTCAATGACACTGTCCACTCGATGGTCGGCCACATTGGCATCGAGTTCATCGAAGTCGGACCCGATTTCGTCACCGCCCGCATGCCGGTGGACAGGCGCACACATCAGCCCTACGGCTTGCTGCACGGCGGGGCCTCGGTGACGCTGGCGGAGACGCTGGGCAGCACCGGTGCGATGCTTAGCGTCGATACCGATCGCTACCAGGTCGTCGGGCTCGAGATTAACGCCAATCACGTGCGTGGCGTGCGTGACGGCTGGGTGACCGGCACCGCGCGGCCGCTGCATCGCGGCCGCACCACGCAACTCTGGGAAATCAAGATCACCGATGAAGGCGGCAAGCTGGTGTGCGTATCGCGCATCACCCTGGCGGTGCTTGAAAAAGCACCTGCCGCCTGACCGCGCATGAAGCGATCCCTGGTGGCGCTGGTGGCGCCCTACCGTGCTTTCCTGCGGCTGCCGGACATTCCCGCGATGATTGCCACTGCCTGGTTGTCGCGCATGCCGATTGGCATGAACGCACTGGCGATGCTGCTGTTCCTGCGCGAAAACCTCGGCAATTTCAAGGTCCCGGGTTCCATCGTCGGCATGTACTTTGTCGCCATGGCGATCGCCGCGCCGGTCCTGGGCCGGCTCATCGACCGCATCGGCCCGCGAGCACCCCTCATTGTCACCGGCATCATGCATCCCCTGTTGCTGACAGGGCTGTTCCTGGCGACCATTAACGGCGCGAGCGCTGCGGCGCTGCTGGCAATTGCCACCTTGTGCGGACTGTTTGCGCCCCCGGTCACGATCCTGACGCGCACCACCTGGCGGCACCGCTTCGCCGATGACCATAACCGCAAGATGGCGTATTCGATCGACTCGATCATGATCGAGATAAATTTCACCGTCGGCCCGCTGCTGGTGGCAACCCTGGTCGCGATGACCAACGCGCGGGTCGCGCTGGCCACCGCGATCGCCATTTCCATTGCGGCGGTGCTGGTCTTCTTCGCCTCACCCATTCTCAAATACTGGAAGCGCGAAGCGCCGGTGAAACGCCATTTGCTGGGACCACTGACCGATAGCCGCCTGGTCGGGCTGTTCTTTCTCAGTTTCGGGCTGACTTTCTGTTTTGGCCTGCTTGAAGTCGGCTATCCGGCGTACGCGACCGCGCTGGGCTGGGTCGCATTCGGCGGCGTTTTGCTGGCGCTCAATGCCATCGGCAGCGCCGCCGGCGGTTTCCTGTATGGCGCGCTGCATTCGTCGATATCGCTCGAGCGGCAGTTCACGATTTCGCTGGCGATCATCTCGTTGCCGCTATTCCTGCACGGCGTGGTCGATCAGCACCTGCTGTTTGCGCTCGTTGCGTTCCTCGCCGGCGTCTGCATCGCGCCGGCATTGACGGCACAAACCCTGCTGGTGACGCAAATCGCCCCGATGAAGTATGCGACCGAGGCGTTTACCTGGTCCTCGACGTTTATCGTCTCCGGCGTCGGCGCCGGCATGGCCACCGGCGGCGCCATCGGCGAGATCTATCACATCAAGGCGCCATTCGTGCTCGCCGGCAGCGTGATTGCGCTGATGTCATTGCTGTCGTTGATGTTGCCGCGCAGCAAGGCCTGAAAACCTGCGGCAGGCGGCAAAACAGCCATTGCAATCGCATGCGCGTAAGCGTAATATTTGACCATAATTATGGTCATTTTTTTGAAGTGATACAAAAGGAGATACCATGCACGCGATGAGTCTGGCACACGCCAAAGCGCATTTGAGTGAATTACTGAACACGGTGGAATCAGGCCAGGAAGTGGTGATCACACGACATGGCCGCCCGGTTGCGCGCGTATTGCCAGCCATCGCGGTCAAGCAGGCATTGCCACTGGCGCGTCTGGCCAAGCTGCGACAGCAAATTCCTTCGCGTAAGGGTAGCAGCGCCGATGCACTGCGCGAGCTTCGCGACGCGGAATGATCTACCTCGATACCAGCTTCCTGACACCGCTATTCCGTGAAGAGGCCACTTCATCGAAAGTCGCCGCATTTCTGACGCGACAATCGGTTGGCACTCTGGCGGTGAGCAAATGGGCTTCGGTCGAATTTGCCAGTCTCGTCTCGCGTGATGTACGCATGGGTACGCTCACCGTCGCGCATGGGCGGAAGCAGATCGCCGAGTTTGACGCGATGGTCGTCGATGCACTGATTGCGCTGACGCCGACTGCCAATGACTTCACGCTGGCGAAGCAGTACGTCGCCAACTTTTCCACCAAGCTACGCGCACCGGACGCGCTACATCTGGCGGTGGCACACAACAACGGCGCGGAATTCGTTGCGACGCTGGATGAAGGCATGCTGTTTGCCGCGAAGAAGCTGAAGGTAGCGGCGCGGCGGGTGATTCGATAGATTTCTTCGGAAGTAAGTGTCGGATGCCTACCTTACGCTTGCTGAGCAAGGACAGACATGCCGACGATCAAACCTGTTTTCCCCGGCGAAATATTGGAAGAAGAATTTCTCAAACCATGGGGCTTGAGCAAACACCGTTTGGCCAAGGATATTGGCGTGCCGCCGCAACGCATCGGCGATATCTTCGCGGGCAAGCGCGCCGTCACAGCCGATACCGACTTGCGTCTGTACCGCTACTTTGGGCTTTCCGATGGCTGGTGGCTACGCGGGCAGGCGGCGTATGACAGGGCGATTGCCAAGGTGACGCTGCGCAGTGAACTTTCGCGAATCGTGCCGTTTGAGCGCTTGGCGGCGTAAGCGTTAGTCCTGTTCAAGCCGTTGTTGAAACAAACGACAATGATTCACGCTCTCACACTCTACGGTGCAATAACCACCTTCCCCGTCACCTTCCTTGCCGCCATATCCATCAACGCCTGCGGCGCCTCTTCCAGTTTGTAGGTTTTGGAGATCAGCGGCTTCAATTTGCCTTCGCGAATCCACCCCATCATCTCCGCGAGCCCCTTCTGGTTGTTGGCCGGTTCGCGCTTGGCGAACTCGCCCCAGAACACGCCGACCAGCGATGCGCCCTTCAGCAACATGAGGTTCAACGGCAGCGCCGGTATTTCGCCATCGGCGAAACCCACCACCAGATAGCGGCCGCGCCAGCCGATGGAGCGAAAAGCGGGCTCGGCGAATTTGCCGCCGACCGGGTCGTAGATCACGTCAGGGCCGTTCTTCCCGCACTCCTGCTTGATGGCTTCACGCAGATTTTCGCCTCCAACGCCCTGACTGTAGTTGATGACGGCATCGGCGCCATGCTGGGTGCAGATCGCGAGTTTTTCGTCGGTGGAGGCAGCGGCGATCACGCGTGCACCGATGGCCTTGCCGATTTCGACGGCTGCCAGCCCCACGCCACCGGCCGCGCCCAGCACCAGCATCGTCTCACCCGCTTGCAGCGCGGCGCGATCGCGAACGGCGTGCCAGGAGGTGCCATAGGCCAGCGAAAACACCGCCGCCAATTCATAGGACACGCCCGGGGGCATCGGCAAGGTGACGGCGGCAGGGGCGATAACTTCCTCGGAGAATCCGCCGATGCCGCAAAAACTCACTACGCGATCGCCAGCCTTGACGTGCGTGACCCCTTCGCCGACGGCAATCACATCGCCCGCCACTTCCGCACCGGGCGAAAACGGCAGCGGCGGCTTCATCTGGTATTTGTTCTGGATGATAAGGACATCGGGGAAATTGACCCCGGCGGCGCGCACGCGGATCTTGACTTCGCCCGGCTTGGGATCCGGCAAGGTGACATCTTCAATGACCAGCGTTTCCGGCCCGCCCCACTGCTTGCATAAGACTGCTTTCATGTGTCGTTGTCCGCGTTGAGTAAACGCGGCAACGTTAGCACATCAGGGCAGAGTTCCGGCTACGGCGAATTTGCTACTGGAGCCCTTCATCGAGCATCATCCCGGGCGGCAATTGCACCGTCTCGATGCCCTCTTCGCGAAGCTCGACGGCCTCGTTGCGCGACACTCGGCCGCGGATATTGCGATGCGATTCCTCGCCGTAGTGCATCTTGCGCGCGGTCTCGGCAAAGGCGCCGCCGACGTTTTCCGTGTTGGCGCGCACAAATGACTTGAACTGCTGGAGCATGTGTTCCTGCAGGCCCGGCATCAGCGATGCCGCCATCACCTGCTGCGGGCCGGATGGCAGGTGGCTGTGATTCAATGTGACATCAGTGGCGCCGCTGTTGATGCGCGGCGCGGACAACTGCTTGGTGATTTGCGAATCGCCGCAGACGGGACACCCGACGAGGCCGCCTTTGGCCTGGCGATCAAAATCATCCGCCGTCCGGAACCAGCCGTCAAAAGTGTGTTCCTGCGAGCAGGAGAGTGTGAAAACAATCATGGATGAATTCTGTTACGTTGCGCTGGGCAGTTCTATGAAAAAAATCACCGTTTGGCAAAAAAAGCCTGCGATTCACGAAAAGTTACTTTGCCAATACTAGATCGGCACTGTTGCGAGAAATACAAGGGAGGCGCGGTGGGATCCGGTTTCATTCACCTGCTGACACCTTCCTAACGCGGCTAGCTCGAAAACGTGGACGCGTAGCGCTTCCTCAGCTCGTTTTTCTGCACCTTGCCCATGGCGTTGCGCGGCAGTTCATCGACGATGAACACGCGTTTTGGCACCTTGAATGCGGCCAGCTTGCCCTTCAAGGCAGCGATCACGCCCGCTTCGCTAAGTTCGGCATTGGCCGGTGACCCGACGACCACTGCCGCGACGGCTTCGCCGAAATCCGCGTGCGGCAGCCCGATGACCGCACTTTCGGCGACGCCGCTCATTTCGTCGATCAGCAGTTCGATTTCTTTCGGATACACGTTGTAGCCGCCGGAAATCACCAGATCCTTCGAGCGGCCGACGATGGTCACGTAACCTTGCGCATCGATCTTGCCGACATCGCCAGTGCGAAAGTAACCATCCGGCGTGAATTCTTCCTGGTTCCTTTCCGGCAGGCGCCAGTAGCCGGGTAGTACGTTGTCGCCCAGAACCTGCAAGTGGCCAATATCGTCCGTCAGGCAGGCCTTGCCGTCGTCATCCACCACCCGCACCGACACGCCGGGCAACGGCATGCCAACGGTGCCGGCAATACGATTGCCCACCAGCGGATTGGAAGTAATCATGCCGGTTTCGGTCATCCCGTAGCGCTCAAGAATCGTGTGCCCGGTGCGCGCCATGAATTCCTGAAACGTCTCTGCCAGCAAGGGGGCGGAACCGGAAATGAACAGGCGCACGTTGCGGCAGCTTTCCTGCGTAAAGTCCTTTTCCGCCAGCAGGCGCACATACATCGTCGGCACGCCCATGAATACCGTCGCGCGCGACATGGCCGCCATCGCCGCCCGCGCCTCGAACTTCGCAAGGAAGATCATCTTGCTGCCAGTGAGCAGCGCGGTATGACACGCGACGAACAACCCATGCACATGAAAGATCGGCAGGGCATGCAGCAGGACATCGCCCGCCTGGAATCCCCAAACCTGGTGCAGGGTGATCGCATTTGACGCCAGATTTTTGTGCGTGATCATGGCGCCCTTGCTGCGCCCGGTGGTACCGGAGGTATAGAGAATGGCCGCCAGGTCATCCGCATCGCGGTGGGCAATCTCCAGCATGGGCGGGGCTCCCAGGGCATTTTTGCTCCAGAGTCGGCTCCCAGAGCCAATCTGGACATTTTCATCCTCTGCGGGCAACGCGAACTGATGTGAAATACCGTGCTTCTCGCATAGTGCCGTCGCCCAGACCACGGATTTCGGCTGATGGACGAATATTTTGGGTTCGGCGTCGCCGATGAAGTAGTCGATTTCACCTTCCTGATACGCGCTGTTGAGCGGCAAGTAGATCGCGCCGGCCTTGAGGCAGGCCAAATAGAGGAACAACGCTTCGGCGGATTTTTCTACCTGTACGGCCACACGATCGCCCGGCGCCACCCCGAGCAGGCGGATAAAACCCGCATAACTCGCCGTCACGTGTTCCAGTTCGGCATAGGTGTAAATACGACCGCCCGCGGTCTCGATCGCCGGCTGTGATCGATTCGAAGGAAAGCGCGACTGCAGCAGCGCGTAAAGATTTTCGTTCATGGAACGATCCCCAGTTTGATTTCCTGATCGGCTACCCGCGCCGCCTGGTACTCCGCGAACTCATGTTTTTGCGACCCGGCATCTCCCAGAATGCTGGCGATCGCCTTGCCGGGCAACAACTGGATTTCGGCGCCATAGAGCAGATTGACCTGTGCCGCCGGCGCGCACACCGCCACATAGACCCCGCCACCCAATTTGCCCAGCACGGTGGTTTCGATTCGTGTCCCTGCCTGCCCAAGCGCGTAAAGCGCTGCGGCCAGATTGGCGAGATAGGCCGAAAGCATGATGCGTTCGTCGTCCAGCGCGGTGGCATGCGATTCGCAATCAACCAGCAGATGCAAAAACTCGGGTGGTGAACTGCACTTTTTCCATATCAGGTCCGCGAGTGTCCAGGCGCGCGCCGCGCCAAGCATCCTGCCGCCCATCAACCCAAAAACCGCGACCGGCGCCCCGTTGAATACGGCCTCGCCCGTCAGCACGCCGGCGTGTTCGCGCAAGTTGTGACCTTGCGGATAAATCTTGTCGAGGTCCTTGCGTTCAATTTTCTCCGGCGCTGTCATGCCGGCGCTCTCGGTCACGGCATTCGGTTTCGTGCCATTCACCTGACCGATCTGCCCGAGGCGCGTTCCCAGTTCCGCGTGTGTAATTGAGGCCAATGGCGCCGCCGGTATATCCACGCTCATCGCAGCCAACGACGTCGCCATGTTGCCCGCCGCGAGCTTGATTCTTGATTCCGCGCCGATGCATGCCAATGACATTGCCTGGAACATCTCGTCGAGCACCGATACGCCCGCAGTCTGCGCCAGTATGGCCGGACCGGACATGGCCAGGCGCGTATTGGTGGAGTAGTAGCGCGTTCCCGCGAGGCTGGCCAGCATGCTGGCGCCGCCGTAGCAATTGGCGCCGCAGAACACGGCGGTCGGCGCGCCCGACCCGGCCATCGCCAATGCGGCGCGATACATGTGGCGGAATGCTCCGAGTGCGGGCAAGCCCTCGGACACCTTTGCACCGGCAGAATCCAGGTACATCACCAGCGGAAGTTTTTTCGCCGCAACCACCTTGAACAGGGCGGCGAGCTTGTCGCTTTCCTTTTTCCCCAAAGCGCCGCTGGCGATCCTGTTCTCAACAATGGCGACATGCACGGGGTTGCCGCGCAATGCACCTCGGCCCAATGCCAGGTTTCCGACTGCATCGCCGAGGGCTTCAAAAGTCAGTTGCGATTTAAGCTGGGCGAGCGTTTCGTGGGCAAGCATCGGTGGCAATGGTGGGAAAGCGGCGGGCCTGAGTGTTCATTTTTTGTGTGAACGATTATATCCGCCGACAAGTCAAAGCCCACTTTCGTGCTGAACCCATTGTGGCGGCAGGGAAAGCCGGAAGGAATAAATTGCGCTCGCCAGTGATGCGCCGGTTCGTGGCCGATACAATAGACCTCAGCCAATACTTCGTTTGTCCCGTGACCACCAACAACACGTTTCGCCTCGCCATGATTGCGGTGTTGCGCGCCATGTCCGACGACGAGGCCGACCCGCTGGCGCAGTTAATCGGCCTGCTTGATGTGCTGCGGCCATCGGACACCAACAATGTCCTGCTGGCGACGGCGCGCTTCACGACGTTTTGCGAGTTGATCGAAACCGACGCCATCCTTCAAGCCAACCTGCGCACGCGCCTGTATGCCCTGCTCGCCGGACGCAAGCAGACCAGCTACTTCGCCGACAGCGGCATCCTGCCCAATAGCGGATTTTTCTCCGAATTGTGGCGCCGCGTGGTGCAGCGGGTGTTTCCGCCGATCACCGATCCGGCCTACCTGAAGGACTGCTTCAACCTGATATTTCACCGGCGCGACGATCATGTCTGGCTGGAAAACGTACCCGTCGAACTCAAGGTGCGACTGGTGCGGGCGTTGCGCATGACCGAGTCTTGCGACGAGAAGGGGCTGGGCGAGACGTTGTCGAAGATGCTCGACGCCTGCGACATCCTGGCGATCCGCATCGGAGCGATGGGGCTGGAGCCGGAATTCATTCGCCTCTATCCGCGTATCGAAGAACGCGACTCACCGTTCCTTGCGCTGGCGGCCGAGGCGCAGCAACTATCGGCCGCCTACCGCAAGTATCTTGCCGGTGGTGAATCTCCCGCTGAAGATGAACGCCAGCTTCACGTGCTGGTCGACCAGTGCCGTGAAGTCATCGTGCGTATTCGCAGCCGCGCCGCCAGCATCGGCACCAGCCTGGCGCTGACGTTCCTGCTTCGACGCCTGGTACAAAGCCTGCGCCGGCTCGAATTGCTGGCGGGCATCCTGGCCGCCCGACACGACACGGCGCAATCGCCACGCGACGAGCAGGCGTTGATCGCTTTCTGGGTTGAATTCCTCAGCCACGCGGCACAGGGCGAAGGAATGCGCCGCGGGATTCGCGGCCTTATCAGCCGCACCCTTGGCATGCTCGCGTTGCGTGTCACCGACAACGCCAGCCGGGCCGGCGAACACTACATCGCCACCAGCCGCGCCGAATACTTCTGGATGTGGCGCTCGGCCATGGCGGCCGGTTTTATTGTCGGCATCATGGCGTTGCTGAAAGTCTATTCGTCGCAGGCGTCGCTGGCGCCGCTGGGCTATGCGCTTGCTTACAGCCTGAACTACTCGCTTGGGTTCATGCTGATCCATGTGCTGCATTTGACGCTCGCCACCAAGCAGCCTGCCATGACGGCATCGACCATCGCCGGGGTCATCAGCGAAATTCGCGGGCGGATGCGCGATGTCGAAAAGCTCGCCACGCTGGTGGTTGACCTGCTGCGCAGCCAGTTTGGCGCCATCGCCGGCAATGTGCTGGTGGCGATACCCACCGCGATACTGTTCTCGTTTGCCATCGGCAAGCTGTCCGGCCATCCGCTCATGAGTGCGGAAAAGGCCCATCAACTGCTGCACGAATTGATGCCTTTCGACAGCCTGGCCTTGTTTCACGCGGCGATTGCGGGTGTTTGCCTGTTCATCGGCGGCCTGATTTCGGGCTACTACGACAACCTGGCCGCTTATGAACGCATTCGCGAACGCATCTCCCACGCCCACTGGCTGCGGCGGCTACTGGGCGAAGACCGGCTGGCGCGTTTTGCTACCTACATGGATAACAACCTCGGCGCGCTGGCCGGCAATTTCTTCCTCGGCATCATGCTTGCCATGGTCGGCACCATCGGCTACCTGACCGGCCTGCCGATTGACGTCCGGCATGTGACTTTGTCATCGGCCAATTTCGGGCTGGCACTGGCGGCACTCGATTTTGCCGTCGACATCACGTTGATCGCCAAATGCCTGGCCGGTGTCCTCCTCATCGGCTTCATCAATCTCACGGTCAGCTTTGCGCTTGCGCTGTGGGTGGCATTGCGCGCGCGCGGCGTCGACTTCAGCCAGACCAGAATGCTGCTGTCGATCCTGTTTGCACGCCTCAAGGCTGACTGGAAACAATTTTTCTGGCCACCGGCGGTCTGGAATCCAACCATTGCACCACGGAATGCAGAAGGCGAGGAACCCAAGTGACTTCCATGCTCAGTTCCATCAAAGGCATGCGCGATAAAGCGCTGCGCTTGAAACGCGACGGCCTGAAAACCCGCAAGCTGGTGCAGGCCTGCAACCAGTTGCTGACGGAGCGCGGCGAAGCGTCTGGCGTGTCGCTGGCACAGGACACGCTGGCGCTTTACGCTGAACTGTCAAAGGAAGACCAGGTTGCTTTCTTTCAGGCACTGAAAGCCGAATTTTCGCCTGACCCGCAGCGGGTGCTGGCGACGGCGACCGCCTATGCCACATTGCCGGATAGCCAGCATCTTGCCGCTCTCACCCATGCGACCGAACCACCCCGGCAAGAAATACTACGGCGCCTGAACCGTGCCCCAGGCGGCACCCGTGCGATCGTCGGAATGCGCGAACGGCTGCTGGACGCCCTGCCGAAAGATCGTGAACTACAGCAAGTCGACGACGATTTCCATCACCTGCTGCAATCCTGGTTCAATCCCGGATTCCTGCACATCGCCCGTGTGGACTGGAATACCCGTGCCACGCTGCTCGAGCAACTGATCCGCCACGAGGCCGTGCACGAAATCCGCGGCTGGAACGATTTGCGGCGGCGCCTGCAGGATGATCGCCGCTGCTTTGCGTTCTTTCATCCGGCGCTGCCGGACGAGCCGCTGATTTTCGTCGAGGTGGCTTTGCTGACCGAAATGCCGGCCGCGATCGAACCGTTGCTCAATATCGACAGCACGCCCCAGCCGCAGAAAGAATTTCACGTCGCCGCCTTCTACAGCATCAGCAATTGCCAGCCGGGGCTGCGCGGCGTTTCGCTGGGAAATTTCCTGATCAAGCAAGTGGCGGGATTACTGTCAGCCGAATTTCCGCGCGTAAAAAACTTCTGCACCTTATCTCCCATACCGGGCTTTCGCGACTGGCTGCGCGGCATGCTGGCCACGCCGGAACCATCGGACGCGATACCCGACGGCGTGCGCCAGAGTCTCGACATCGTACAGCGCACGATGGGGCCGTTGCTCGACAAGGGGGTCGCCGAACTGCGTGCGGCCGAGCGGCCCCGCGAAAAATGCGCCAGGGATCTGGAGCGCCTGTGCGCCGCCTACCTGCTTGGCCTCGGCGAACCGGACGGCGCCACGCGCGATTCCGTGGCACGCTTTCACCTCAATAACGGCGCGCGCATGGATCGCCTGAACATCGGCGGCGACCTTTCCGACAAGGGCCTCAGGCAATCGCTGGGAATGATGGTCAACTACGTCTATGACCTGAAAACCATCGAGTCAAACCACGAAAAATTTGTCGCCGGCAAGACCGAGGCGTCGAAGCAGGTGCGTGGACTGGTCGCATAGGCGGGCATGACAAACACCGCGTCCCGCTTGCCTTTCACGGCGAATAAGGCTCGAGAGCCGCGCCAGCGCTAGAGTTTGCCGTTCCAAGGCGCCAGTCGCACCTCGCTACGCTCGCTGCTACGTTCGCATCATCGCGATGCGCGACATCACCGTATCGTCTGATTCGGCGCCGAAGTGTTGGCGTATCAATCTTCCTTCGCGATCAATGAAGAGCGCGGTGGGAGTGCCCTGCATGCCATACGCTTGCATCGTCTCGGGAATCGGCGAGTGCGCCCCGGGCTTGTCAACGCCGACGGGAAAGGGGATGCGAAATTCATGCAGATAAACCGCGAGCGCCTGCGGTTTCATCACCCGATGGTGCTCAAACACCGAATGTAAACCCAGCACCGCCACATCGTCATCACCCGCCGCGCGAAAATGCTGCCAGAGGCGCACCGCCTGCGGCATCGAATGCATGACGCAGGCGGGGCACAACATTTGAAACACCTCGATCAACACCACTTTGCCGCGCAAAGCGTCAAGCGTGATCGGCGTTTCCGGGTTGAACCACTGCGAAACGATGAGTGGGAGTGCGACCGCCGCCAACTGTGCGAGCCCTGTCGCGACGTTACGGGCGGAGCTTGCTGAAAACGAAGCCGCTGTCCTTTTGCGCGAGATGGCACTGGTGGCACGCAGTCTCGGCATTCGCGCCGACGGCGCGCTCGGTTTTGCTATCCGCTTTGAATCCCTCGTAACCCCAGCCACCCGTCGCGACGTATTTTTTGGCATCGCGATGCATCACGCCCACCACTTTTCGCGCGCCTTCGGTCACGGTGTTATCCGCGCTTTTGGCGTCCAGTAAATCAAACTCAATCACCGCCCCATCAGGCCACTTGCCGGTGCGATAGCCCGTGAGCGCCGCCTTATTGGCATAGAGATGATGAATGCCGCCGAAGGCATCGTATAAGCCGTGCCCGGGGTTGATCACCATGGACTTCACATGATGCCAATCGCGATAACCTGCTGGATACGGCACGGGAGGAGCGGGAGTGGCGGCAGAAGCCGCGCCACAGAAGAGGGATGCCACTACCACGAGTTTTTTCAACCATTGCGCTTTATTGCACTGCATGGAAATCTCCTTTAGGCATAAGATGCACAACCATCACGACGCACTGTAGTGCGCGCCAAGCCAGCCATCAAGCGGGTACAAAATCGTGGGGTGGGCACTTTTTGGTGCATTTTGTTGAATGCAAAGCGAAATAATAAATCGGTCCCTTTCATCGCCATGACAGAACCTAGCGTGCATCAAATGGTAGAGAGCATCATCGGCTGCAAATGGTCGTTGACGGTGCTAAGCCTCGTGCGCAGTGGCGTGCGCCGCCCGGGCGAAATGGAACACGCGACCGTGGGGCTAAGCGGCAAGGTGCTCAACGAGCGGCTTGCGAAACTCGTGCGATTTGGCATTCTGGAAAAAGAAAGCTTCCCCGAAGTGCCGCCGCGCGTGGAATATCGTCTCACTCAATTCGGTGAGCGATTCGGTAAACTCATCGACGAAGTGGACCAACTGCAATCGTCGATGGCGGACACGCGGAAATAAAATGTGCAGGCTCGCACCTCGCGTCTGGCCGGCCCGGGACGTATCCAGCCGCAGTTCCTCCCGCAGAAATCGGCGCCGCGCCAGTAGCAATGTCTTCACGACACGCGTTTCGCCGGCACCCAAGCGTATCGAGCTCAAAGGCATCAAGGACTTATCCCGCGGCAACCCTTCGCAAACGGAAAATTGTGGGTCGAATCCGCTAAGTCCGGCTAGTCTGCAAATTTCATGGGGTCGCGTTCGACGGGGTGAGGCGGGGATTTCGCGGCGCATGCGCCGCGCCCGTCCGAACCGGAAACCGATGCAGCGGTTTCCGAGGGTCGATGGGCGAGCGATTTTTCGTTCGACTGACCACGGCATGGCG
>JANNGY010000488.1:0-2610 GCA_031404095.1 Betaproteobacteria bacterium
GCGCCGCCTTCGCCGTACATCTCGGCGGTATCGATCAGCCTGATGCCGGCGGATAGCGCGTATGCGAGTACAGCAACCTCCTGCTTGCGTGACGCACCGTCTTCGCCTATTCGCCATGTGCCCAGGCCAAGCTGCGGCAACGGTCCGCCGCGCGGCAAAGCCAGGGAAGGAATGTCAGGCACCATGGCAGGCATCAAATTCAATCGTTGGCGGCTTGTTCACACAATTTGCTCAGAGGGATATTGCGCACAGTCAAGCTGATTTTCGCATCGCAAGATGGATAATGTCACTTCCCGGGTTCACGTGGCCGATGCCGCCACCGGCAAGGACGCGCCAGCGAATCGGCCGGCCGGCGTTGCAGGCGCAGGAATTGGTAATCGCCATGCCGGCACAAATCGGGGGGAATATTCTTTGACCTGCCGAACTACGCGGCGAAAAACCCCGGCTTCCGGGTGCGCGGCAATTTTTTCAATACCGCCTCCGCCCGCGACGCGCTGGCGCGGTCAGGAAAAGTCTTGACGGCCATAAGGCGTCGCGGCGGGTGGGCGCGCGTGTAGCGAGCGCCGATGCCGAACACGTGTTCGGCAAATCGACGATCAATATCGGTAGTGATCCCGGCATAGTAGCTGCCGTCTTCGCATTCGAGCAGGTAAAGGAACCATGCGGAGGGAACGGCGGCACACTCGCCGGAATTGGGCGCGGAATTCACAGCGCCCATTGTCACCGATTCGGGACAAGCCCGGACGGTCAATCTTCAGCCGGCCCATCGACAGGCCGCCAGTCACCGCGCGCAAGAATGTAGCCGTCGTGCCTGCCCCCGAAGGTAACCGATACGCGGCCGCGCTGGACTTCAATCCATCGTCCGCGTGCCTCGGTTGTTGAAGCGATCTGCCGTTCCATCAGGGTAAACTGCGCCATGCCCGTCACTCGCAATTACAGCCGCCGCTTCACCCTGGAAAAGCTCGACATCCGCGGCCAGGTCGTGCGCCTCACCGACGTCTGGCGCGACATGCATATCAGCCGCCACTATCCCGCCAATATCCGCCAGTTCCTCGGCGAGATGGCCTGCGTCGCGGTGCTGGTCGGTGCCGGACTCAAGCAGCCCGGCAAGGCCGCGCTGCAGATCCAGCGCAAACCCGGTGGGGCCGGCAATAACACGATTTACACCGGGCCGCTGGCAGTCGTCGATTGCACCGAATCGCTGGGCGTGCGCGGCATGTCTGCCGCCGATTTCAAGAACGGCGCCGCGACCTTTTCCGAATGGGTGGAAGGCTGCACCCTGGCCATGACGCTGACCTACACCAACACCACGCAAATCTACCAGAGCATCGTGCCGGTATCGGGCCTCAGCGTGGCCGAATGTTTCGAGCATTATTTCGATCAATCCGAACAGTTGCCCACACACTTGTGGCTGGCGGCCAATGACACCGGCGCCGGCGCGTTGCTGCTGCAGAAATTGCCCAACGCCGACATCAAGGATGCCGACGGCTGGGCGCGTGTCGAGCAACTGGCCGCCAGCGTGCGTGAGTCCGAGCTGACGGCGCTGCCGGCCGAGCACTTGCTGGCGCGCCTGTTTCACGAAGAAGATGTGCGCGTTTATGAAGCCAAGCCCGTTACCTATGCCTGCAAGCGCGACCCGCAAAAAGTCGAAGACATGCTGCGATCCCTCGGTCGCGAGGAAGTGGAAGCCACGCTGGCCGAGCTGGGCTACATCGAAGTCAAGGACGACATCTGCAATCAGGTCTATCGCTTTGACGCGGACGCGGTCAAACGCCTGTTTCCGGATTAACGGCGGTGGTCAATTGATGACATCGACATGACGGTCTCCCCGCGCGTGGATTGCCTGCCGCCACCGAACGCCGCGTTCGGACATGGCCTGCGCGGCCTGTGGTCACTGGATCCGGCCATTCATTTTCTCAACCATGGCTCCTACGGCGCAACGCCGCGCCATGTACAGGCGGCGCAGTCGCACTGGCGCGAGATGATGGAGCGGGAACCGGTGCGCTTCATGCTGGATATCCTGCCCGACGCGTTGCGTGCGGCAAATGCGCGGCTGGCCGGCTTTGTCGGCGCGTCGCCATCGCGAATGGCGATGGTCGAGAATGCCACCGCAGGGGTCAATGCCGTGTTGCGCTCGATACGTTGGCAGGCGGGCGAACGCATCGTGCTGGCCAATCATGCCTACCCGGCGGTAAAGAACACGGCGAACTTCCTCGCCACGCGCCATGGCCTGACCGTGGTCGAGGCGCAAGTGCCCTGGCCTCTTTCGGGGCCGGGCGCCATCGTTGACGCCTATGCGCAGGCACTGGCGGGCGGCGCGCGCATCGCCATCATCGATCACATCTTTTCACCGCTGGCGGTAGTGACGCCGCTCGACGCCGTCGTGGCCCACTGCCGCGCGCGCGGCGTGCCGGTGCTGGTGGATGGCGCGCATGCGCCGGGCATGCTGCCGTTGTCGCTGGACGCGCTAGGCGATGCGGGCGTCGACTGGTACGTCGGCAACTGCCACAAGTGGCTGTGCGCGCCGAAAGGCTGCGGATTTATTGTCGCCACGCCGGCCGGCCAGGCCGACCTGCATCCGCCGGTGATTTCCAATTTTTTCGGCGAAGG
>JANNGY010000489.1:0-3719 GCA_031404095.1 Betaproteobacteria bacterium
CCAGTCCCAAAATTATGACATTGAACAATCAGACTGCTGTGATGCGCGTTGTGGAAAACACGGTCTATTTTACCGTGCAGTCTACGATCACACCGGGATCAACTTCGGGTCAGTCGTCGCTCGTTTCCTACAACACCATACCGAGTGTCGTGCCTGAAGGCTTTGTCATGAATGTCACGCCGCAGATCAGCGAAAACGACATCATTAACCTCAGTGTTCGCCCCAGTGTTACGCGCATCACGGGATTTGTGAATGATCCCAACCCGGACTTGGGCAGAGCGGGCGTAACCAGCCGCGTCCCACAAATTCAGACGCGTGAATTCGAAGCGATGATGCGCGTGGCAAGCGGGCAAACAGCAATACTCGGTGGCTTGATGCAGGATGAATTTAAAACCAACCGGGACGGGTTGCCAATTTTGTCTCGCGTACCGGTGCTGGGAGATGCGGTCAGCTATCGCAATGACACCGGCAAAAAAAGCGAATTGGTCGTGTTCATTCGTGCACTGGTGATCCGCGAAGCCAGCGTTGATGCCGATTTGTCAGATTTCAAGAAATACTTGCCCGATTCGCAGTTCTTCAAGGATTCCTCCCCATCTCTGGACCCAATGAATCCGCAGTCTTTTCAGCCCAGTCCGGCCGTTCCTGAAAGGGAGCCAAGGAAAGCGCCATGAGCTTGCTCCTCGATGCGCTTAAACGTGCCGAGGAGGCCAAACGGGCGAAATTGTCGATTGAATCCGCGGGCAATTCACCGGCGCCGGCGGATGCGCGAAACTCGCTGCCGGTCGCAGGGAAGGAATCGACACCCTCATTGGCAAACGACACCCCCGCCGACGCGCTTACCGAAGCGGCGGATTTCAGCCTCGCGGATTACCAGGAAGTCGTTCCGGCAAAAACCGGAATGCGCGGGTCGGGGGCCGCTAAACCTTTAACGGCTGGCGCGCAACGCGGAACCGAACTCAGCCTCGAAAGAATCCCCGACAATTCGCCCGTGGACCGCGCCGAGGAAGCGCGCGCGCCGCCGGCGGCAACCAGGGCCGCCCCGGCCCTGCAGTCAAAACTCGACGCGACCCGAATCGACGCGGCGCAATCCCGCGATACGGCCCGCAATGTTTTTGTGGCCAAGCACGCAACCGGCCCGGAAGATGGCGCAGGCAAGAAATGGCTGTTACCGGTGATCGCGGCCGTCGTCGTCATCGTCGGCGGCGGTGGCTGGTACGTCTGGAACGAAGTCAACCGCATGTCCCGCCCGGCCCCGGCCAATCTGACCACGCGGCCATCGCCCGTGACGACCGTGCCGCCCGCTTCAAACAGTCAGCCGGGCATTCGGCAACCGGTCGAAGTCGCGCCCAAAGCGGTGGCGCCGGTTGAGCCGCCGCTACCGCCGTTGCTGCCGCCCCCGGCCGAACTGGCTCCTCCAGTGCCTTCAGTACGAACTCCCGCTACCAGCGGCACGCCACTTACCGACCGGGAGGCCTTAGCGCGGTCCCTGAAGGAAGCACCGGCATCGAAGGACGGGCCGGTCGAGTTAAAGCTGGCGCGATCAATCGACCCTCCGGCGGTCAACACGGAACTCATTGAAGCCTATGCCGCGTTGAGGCAGGCAGACTACCCGCGGGCCCGGGCGTTATATGCCAAGCTGGTACAGGCGGACCCGCTGAATCCTGACGCGCAACTCGGGCTGGCGACCGTTTTTGCCCGCACGGGCGATACCGCCTCGGCGGCACGCCATTACCGGCTAGTATTGGCGATCGACCCGCGCAATGGCCCCGCCCTCGCCGGATTGCTGGCGGTAAGCGGCAGCAGTTCAACGGCACTGGAATCCGAATTGAGAATGCTGGTGGAACGGAATCCAGGGACCGCGTCATTGCGCTTTACGCTCGGCAATGTCTATGCCACTGAAAGGCGCTGGGTGGAAGCGCAACAGGCCTATTTTGAAGCCTTCCGGCTGGAATCCGACAACGCCGATTACATCTACAACCTGGCGGTCAGCCTGGATCAACTGAGGCAACCTAAACTGGCGCTCGACTACTACCAGAAATGCCTTGCGGCGCGCGCCAGGTCGGGCGGTCAATTTGACCCGGCCACCGTGGCTCGCCGTATCCGGGAACTCGCGCCTGATGCCCGAAACGACTGAGCGACAATGGGCATACGGAGTAGAGTGAAGCATCGGGGCGTCGCTGCAATGGGGGGATTGATACAATCGGCCTGTTTCCGCAAGCATGGTTTTTCCCTCCCCTTGATGTCGTGCGCCCATAGACAATGGACCAGATGAACGCCCCCGTTTCCCAATTGCCGCTTGGCCAGACACTGCTCGCACGCGGGGTGATATCCCCCGATCAACTGAATATTGCGTTGCTCGAGCAGCGCAAATCAAAAACAGCGCTGGGCAAGATTCTCGTCCGCCTCGGGTTTGTCACCGAGGCGACCATACGCGACACCCTCTCAGAGAGCCTCGGCCAGGTCGCCATCGATCTGTCCAACACGATCATCGATCACAATGCGCTCGCGCTGGTCCCGAAAGACATCGCGCGGCGTTACCAGGTGTTGCCGGTGGATTACGACAAGCAGGCGCGCAAACTCCTGCTGGCCGTGGCCGATCCGTCGAATGTCGTGGCACTCGACCAGATACGCGCGCTCATCAAGGACGACGTGCGTATCGAGCAGGTGCTCGCGCGCGAATCCGATATATCCATCGGCATCGAACAGCACTATGGCTTCGAACTGTCCATCGACGGCATACTCAACGAGATTGAAACAGGCGAAATCGATTACCAGAGCCTGGCCACGGAATTCGATGAATACAGCCAGCCGGTCGTGCGCCTCGTGGATGCACTGCTCAACGATGCGGTGAAGCGGAGCGCTTCCGATATTCACTTCGAGCCTGAGCAGGGATTCCTGCGCATCCGCTATCGCATTGACGGCGTGCTAAGGCAGATTCGCTCGCTGCACAAGAACTACTGGTCGGCGATGGTCGTGCGCTTGAAGGTGATCAGCGGCATGAACATTGCGGAAACGCGCGCACCACAGGACGGACGCATTTCGCTCAGCCTGTCCGGACGCTCGGTGGATTTTCGTGTTTCCGCGCAACCGACGACACACGGCGAAAACATCGTGCTGCGTATCCTTGACCGGCAAAAGGGCATCGTTCCGCTGGAAGACCTGGGTCTGCAGGAAGAAGAACTCAAGATGTTGCGGCTGATGATGGCGCGGCCGGAAGGCATCATTCTCGTGACCGGCCCCACCGGCTCCGGCAAGACCACCACGCTCTACTCGATCCTGAATCACGTCAATACCGAGGGCGTAAATATCATGACGCTCGAGGATCCGGTCGAGTACCCGATGGCGATGATACGCCAGACATCGGTAAACGAAGTGGCCAAGCTGGACTTTGCGAGCGGAATCCGCTCGATGATGCGTCAGGATCCCGACGTGATTCTGGTCGGTGAAATTCGCGACCAGGAAACCGCCGAAATGGCATTTCGCGCCGCCATGACCGGACATCAGGTGTATTCAACCTTGCACACCAACTCCGCGATCGGCGCCATTCCGCGTTTGCAGGATCTGGGCGTGCTGCCGGACATCATGTCGGGAAACATCATCGGCGTGGTCGCGCAGCGCCTCATGCGGCGGATATGCATGCATTGCCGTGATCCGTACCGTCCTGACGATGAAACGACACTGAAAATTCTCGGCGTCGATCCTGGCTGGCGCGGGGAAAT
>JANNGY010000490.1:0-8042 GCA_031404095.1 Betaproteobacteria bacterium
GATTGAATACAACGAGCAGTCAATCGCCACCTACTGCGGAAAGAAATTGGGCTGGAAGGAGGAGGGAAGAAAAAAGAATTACTTCTTCCGCAAGGGCAGATACTGGGACCAGATTATCGTGGGCGTGACCAGACAGGATTATCTGGAGCTGGTGACAGAAACGAAGTATTGGGAATAGGAAAAGGGAAAAGGCGACGATGAGTTCAAACCGCGACCAGAATCAGGCGTTGGCTGTCCCCCGGGAGTCGAAGTATGCCTACGGATTTGATGTCGACGTGATGCATCCGTTCATGATCAGGTCTTTCGAGCCATTCTTCAGCAAAGGCAGCCTGCTGGAGCTTGGAAGTTTCAAGGGTGACTTCACCCGGCGTTTCCTGCCCTACTTCGACGACATCACCTGCGTCGAGGCATCGGATGCCGCGGTGGCGGAAGCCCGCCAGGCATTGGATGGCAAGGTGAATTTCGTCAATTCGATGTTTGAAAATGCCAACCTGCCCAAGCGCTACGACAACATTGTCCTGACACATGTTCTGGAACATCTGGATGACCCTGTGCGGGTGCTGACGCGCATCAATGACGAATGGCTGGCGGAAAATGGCAGCCTCTTTCTGGTGTGCCCGAATGCCAATGCGCCATCAAGGCAGATCGCGGTGAAGATGGGGTTGATCGCCCATAACGCCGCGGTCACGCCGGCGGAAGAAAAGCATGGCCACCGCCGCACCTACGCTTTCGACACACTGGAACGCGATGTGGTCGCGGCGAAGCTGAAAGTGGTTCACAGGTCGGGAATATTCTTCAAGGCACTGGCGAACTTCCAATGGGATCGTTTGCTGGAAACGGACATCATTTCCAAAGAGTATCTGGAGGGGTGCTACCAGTTGGGCCAGCAGTATCCGGACTTGTGTTCGAGCATCTTCCTTCTATGCAAAAGAGGGGATTGAACCAAGTTGCCCGAGCCTTCCAAATTGCATGGTGAACCGAACGATATGGAGAATGGCCATCAGGCGGGCCCCGGCGGCAGACCCATCCTGATCTTTCCGGGTGGCATGCCGCGTTCGCTTGAGTACCTTCAGAAATGCCTGCGCGATGAACAGGCGGTCATCGGTGCGTCTTCGCTTGAATATGATGTGTCGCGGGATAAATACCCGGCATGGCTGCATCTCCCCTACATCACCCGGCCCGACTTCAATGCGTCACTCAAGCAGGCCATTCTCGAATTCAATATTGGCGGCGTGTATTCGCCCAATCCGGTCGTCTGGAATTATCTTCATCGGGTGCTCAAGGACCTTGCCCCCGGGGTGCCTCTGATCAACGGCTCACCGGTCGATGCGGAACTGGGCGGATTCCGGTCGGCAGGCGAGCATGCGCGCGCGCTGCTTCAATGTCCTCTTCCGCTGGCTTCACACGCCAGTGTCAAGCCACCGCTGCCGCAGATCGAGCTTGCCGCCTTGTTTCGTCACGCGGATGTGATTCCCGGCATGTGCGACCATGAAAAGCTGTGCGCCCTGTATGAAATTGCCCGCCACTGCCCGCCCGGTGATGTCGTGGAAATCGGCAGCTGGTGGGGCAAGTCGGCCTTTGTCCTGTCACGCCTGGCCCATTGCTACCAGCTTGGCAATCTTCTCTGCGTGGACCCCTGGTCGAATGAGCATCTGGTTCAGCAGGACGAACAAGGCCTGGTAGACAGCGAGTCCGCGAAAGTGGATGCCGAGGAAGCCCTGCGAGTGTTCGAAATGAACCTGCTTCCATACAACGTGAACCATGTGAATTACTTGCGCATGCCTTCAACCGACGGGGCAAAGTACTATCGCGTTCACCTGGATGTCACCACCGCCGCGTTTGGCACCACGCGCTATTGTGGCCGCATCGCCATCCTTCATATTGATGGCAATCACAGCTATGCCGCAGCGAAGGCCGATATCGCGGCGTGGAGCGGCTTTGTGGCTGCTGGCGGGTGGATCGTTGTTGACGATTATGTTTGGCCCTATGGCGACGGGCCGCAACGGGCCGGTGATGAATTCATCGCTGGCAATGCCGGAAATATTGACGTCGCTTTTGTGATGGGCAGCGCCTTGTTCATTCAACTGTCGTCGCGGCAGACTTAGAGCGGGGTCGAGCAGCACGAGGCCCGACTCGAGGATCGCCCTTAACAACTTAAGGACGCGAATGTGAACATGCAAGCTAGGAAGTCGACATGCCCGCAGGGCAGTTGACGACTCGAAACTCCACGCGCCGATCAAGCGAGTCGCGTTGGTCGTCCGTGCCGGTGCCAATAAGGTTTTCACGAAATCCAGCGCCTGAGGTCTGAATGCGCTGCGTGAGTTCCCGGCTCTCCGCGATGAGCTTCGCCTTGATCGCTTCGGCACGCATCAATGACAAGCGATCATTCACCTGCTCGCTACCCGAGCGACTGCTGTGACCGACTACTGCCAGGCAACTACGCGCCGAGACCACCTGCAGAGCGATCTGCTTGAGCCAAAACGGGTAGGGTCCACTGATCCTGGGGTCCGCCCAGAATTCCGTTCCATATGGCTTAAACAAGATTTTTACGGCCAGATTGTTCGTCGCGAGGCCAAGCGCCACGATTCGACCGAAGGCAGCCTCCGCTTCGGCTACCCGTTGGAGGTTCCAGTAGCTCACATATAGCCCATTGTAGACGCGCAACTGCTGGCCGTCGCCACGCTTCGCGGCTTCCTCGTAGAATGGCAACGCGCCTGCGTAGTCGTCCCGGTTGAATGCCGCGAGTCCGTCATTGACTAGCGCGTTGGTCGGAAGGCGCTCAAGGTACACTGAATCCGCGAGCTTACCGGGCGTCGTCTCGGCTGTACGGACCTGTCCTTCAACCACACGGTCTCGTGCAAGCGCTGGGCTGTCCCGGTAAAACGGTGTGGGCGTCGTGTCGACAGAATCATCACGGATTCGGGCTGCAGCCTGCGCAATGACCGAAGCGCCGCGCATTTCAGTTATCGACATATTCAGGCGATGGACACCCTTCTCGTTCTTAACGGGTGTCATGGTCGCCGCGAGTACGTATTCCGCCCTCGCCATGACCTCCGGGCGTGCCGAACTAACCTCGAACTTCGGGAATTTGGCGCTCACGCGCTCGTAGACCCGCTGTTCAGCGAGCTGGGTTGCGCGGGTCTGCTGGCCGGTCGTCGCTTCGATGATCGTGTCAACGACGATAACGCGGCGCGGTGGCTCGGCCTCCGTGCTCTTGAGCACCGTGCCGACGGCTCGCTCCAGTTGGTTCTGCGAACGCGGCGCAAAGGCGGGAAGTCGCTGGAGCTGGATAAACAGGTCGTCCACTGCGTAAGCAATGCCTTGCTCGAAGTCAAGGTCTGCGCGCAGCGCAGCCGGGCGCTCGGGGGCGGGCGGCGGCGCGGCGCAACCGCCCAGGAGGGCCAGTATCAGTGTGATGCTACGCAGGCAAGCCGAATTATCTAGCGACATGATGTCTTGAACTCCTCTTGTTCACGAGCGCTGAGCCCCTCACCCAACGCGGCCCGCTGTAGCAAAAATGTGCAGCGCGCTGACGCCGTGGTACCAGGCGCCGCGCGCGTGGACTTCGCAGGCTTTGCCGCTGCCCGCTGCATCGTTGCAGGCTCGGATGC
The DNA here is from genome assembly GCA_031404095.1 of Betaproteobacteria bacterium. Taxonomy (GTDB): domain Bacteria; phylum Pseudomonadota; class Gammaproteobacteria; order Burkholderiales; family Usitatibacteraceae; genus UKL13-2. The sequence continues at coordinate 3,612 of JANNGY010000490.1, forward strand.
TGAATTGGCTGCCAATGGTACTTCGTCGCGCAGAACCGGCCCTTCCGATGAGCGCGCGGGGACTGCGTTCAAATCGTGATCCGCGGCTGACGCTCCAGTCTCGCGCACGGTTTCGCCCGGAGCCGCCGGAACAGGAGATTCCGGCTTGTAGATTGGCTCAAGGACCGTCGTTTCCGCAGCAGCCTTGGCGGCAATCGGCGCCGGCTGAATTTCAGCCGGCGGGCGCTCCCCTAGCCCGCGAAACGACCACGCCCCTACACCGATGGCAACCAGCAAGATCACCACCGCCGCAATCATGAAGTTTGAACGCCTACCCGACGAATGTTGCCGCGCTTCGGAAGTCGTGACCAGGCTCTCGTGCCCTGTGTCCGGCGCATCCCGCGCACCAAATGACGGCGCCGACTCGAGGCTCGCCGTTGCCGCCTGAAGTGCCAGCAGCGAGGCGCCGAGGCGGAACACTTCATGTTGGCGACCATGCTTGTCCGCACGCTGCCCCATCGGCTCAAATAATTGTTGATAACTATCGTGCAAGCAGGAGACGGCGTCGCGGAAGCTTCGCGAGACCGTAGTCTCTCCTGGTGTGGCAAAACTCATGACGCGTTCAGCGGAATTCATGCCTTCACCCACGAGGTTTGGTCGGCCATTCACATCGACGACCCATCGAACCGGGCCGAGGTTGATCCCGAGGCGAAGATCCTCTGGTCGCAATCGTCCTTGTCCGGCAGCAGCCTTTATGTTGCGGCGAAGGCACATGCTGAAGAAAAGAGCGTGCTCGGGGTCCGCCAGAAATGCCACGGCGGCACCATCTCCCGTGTCCATGACGATGTGACTGCCGGGCGCGAACGACGCGAGCACAGTCTGCAGGAAATCGCGCAACGCTTCCTTGACCACCATTTGGTCCGTGACCGACTTTTTGGAGTAGCCAACGAGGTCGGCGAACATAACCGCCGTCATCATCGTTCGACCGTCGCTCGAATGCTCGATCGGAGTCATGCGGGAGGAGACATTCTTGGGCGTATTTACATCTTGGCACGACGCAAACCGCGAATGCCGATGGGATGGGAATGAAGAATCAACCGCACGAGGCAAGCTATGATCAGTGTTTGCACTTCCATAAAATACCACCTTTTGGTCTTTGTTGTGAGCTGTTCATTTGGCCGATTTTGTGACGCGCACTCTGGTCGGTCGCCATGGTGCCGCAAACCGAGTACGCGATTTGGCGAGCGGAACTGCTACAGGAGATTCGTGCCTTTGAAGGTCAAATCCTCATGGAACGCGCACTACGCTCGAAAATCGCCGCTAAATTGAACGCGAATGCCACAAGCAAGCGCGAGCAAGTGGCGAATTGCTCACCGGGAGCGGCACGTACTCGGTGCTGCATCGACTGCGGTTTGCAGGTGCCAGATCGCGCGAACGATTCATCTGCGGCTTGTATTGAGCCGGCCATTAGATAGTGGAAAACAACTACCGTTGAGTCCTTCCCCCGCGGAGCCTGCCCCGGCAGGCTCCGCGGGGGAAGGACCCTTTAGTGAGCCGTTTTTCTACTATTTAATGGCCGGATCAATAGCCCCGGCATAACCAAACACCAGCACCGGCGCGCCTCCTGGCGCGATTTCGGCCGAAAGGACGCGCCAGTGCTGGTGTTCGCAAAGTCCGCATCGACGCCAATTCAAAGTTCTGCCACACCGGCATCAACCCCTGGGGCCGGCATGCCCGGATGCGACGACGGCTGGTGCTCCACAGCATCAACCACGGCATCGAAGACTGTCTCGACCGAAATATCGGCGATAGGTATCGTTTGGTCGGCGCCGGGTCCGGCAAGGGCATGGTCGATTGCATGCAGCGACGAATGATGCAGGGGCCGGAACAGTGCACTCGGCAAGGAAGGGTGATATAGCACCACCATCGGTTTTTGCAGGGCGCTGAACAGATGCGTCGGTCCGGTATCGACGCCAATATACAGGTCCGTGTGTTGCATGACTGCGACCGTTTCGCGCAGCGTCAATTCACCCGCAAGACTGATCGCGCTGCCGCCCGACTGGGCCGCCAGTTGCAGTGTTCGGGGCTTGTCGGCGTCCGCGCCGAAGAGTACAAAGCGCGCGCCCGGCCAGCGCGCAATGACACGCCTGGCCAGGTCAATGAAATGTTCAATGGGCCAGTCGCGGTAACTCTTGGTCGGAAAACTGGCGACCTGCATGCCGATGATCGGCGCATCCGCGCCGGTGCGATCACCATTGCCAATCCCGGCTGCGACGAGGCGCGCCACAGCCGCGGTTGATTCAGCTGCCGTGACGCGATAGTCAAGACGATAACCGGCCGCCGGAATGCCCACCGCCTGCGGCAACGCCAATGACCACGCCACGCCATGAATGTCCGGACGATGCGGCATGCGCACTGCGCGGAACAGGCGCTGATTGAGTCGCGCGTTCTCCTGGCGAGCGGCGACGACGCGCTGCGCCTTGCGCAACGCATAGCGAATCAGCGCCGTGTCCTCGCCCCATACGAATGCCCAGTCATATTCAGGTCCGCGCAGCACGTCGAACCAGCCACGATAAAGCGCATGGCGCTTGGTGATCCCGCCGACTTTGCGCAAATACGGAAGGTTTTCGATGACTTCAACACGCTTGGGATGGCCGAGACAGGTGATCGCCGCATTAGGGAAAAATGCCGCGATCGCACGCAACGCCGGGGTCGCCAGCAAGGTGTCGCCGATTCGCGTCACGTTGATGACCAGGATGCGCCTTGCCGCGGCGGCCTCCGCGGGGGTGATGCCGATGGGGTTATCGGTCACCCCGTCACCTCACGGCCACGCGGTTAAACACCTCGAGCATGCGATCGAGCATGATGTCGATGCCGAAATTCAACCGGGCAAAGGCCAGCGCGGCCTTGCCCATGCGCTCACGCATGGCCACATCCGCCATCAACGTCGCCAGCGTTGCGGCCAGCGCGGCCGGGTCGCGCGGTGGCGTCATGAGGCCGGTGATTCCGTCCTGCACCGCCTCGCTCACCGCGCCGACCGGTGTGGCCACGACGGCCACGCCGCACGCCATCGCCTGCATGATTCCCTGCGGCACGCCTTCACTGCCATACGAAGGCAACACAAAAAGGTCGAGCGCAGACAGCCATTCCGGGACATTCTCCTGATTGCCCACCATGCGGACCATGGAACGCAAGCCCGATGCGTCGATACTTGCCTCGAGTCGCGCACGTTCCGGTCCATCGCCGACGATGATGAGGCGCCAGTCTGGAAAGCGGGTGCGTAACATCACCAGCGCATCCAACAAATGCTGGTGGCCCTTCCAGTCCCGCAAGGTGGCGAGAATACCCAATGTCGGCCGATCTTCGATGCCGAGTCTGGATCGCATCTCGGCTTTGTCCAGGGGGCGAAAGCGGCTCAGGTCGATGCCGGTGCGCACCGAGGTCATGCACTCAAGCGGAAAGCCGTTTTCGCGATAAAGCTGCTGGCGCAAGGCTTCGCCGGTCGTCACGATATGCGCGGTGGCTTTGCGGTATAGCCAGCGGGTCGATCGCTTGTTATTGATTGGCGTTGATACGTGGCGCGTTCGCACCATCGGCGGCATAGAATCCAGCGACGCGGATGCGATCGCGACCAGCCAGCTGTCGGTCGAGCTGTGGGTATTGATCACATCGTATTCTCGCCCGTGGCGCGCAAGCCAGCCACGCAATGCCAATAGTGGTCCGATTCGTTTTCGCTCAATATCGACAAGATCGACCGGCACACCCATTCGCCTGGCCGCCGGCACAATCCCGGCGTTCGGCGGGGTCAGCAGCATCACGCGATGGCCGCGGTCGAGCATGCCGCGCGCCTCGGTGAGGATGCGAATTTCCTGACCGCCCCAGCCGGTTGAAGACTCGGTGTGCAGAATGGACAATGATCGATTCGGAGGACTCATGACGGGCAGGCGGAAGACACATTGCAGCGCAGGCGCAGGGAAAGCGGCCTTCATTGTACCCAAAGGCACGTGCTATCCTCGGCCGGCAATGGATGGGATCGGCCATGAATGGCGGTGACAAGCCACGCCAGATGAAAGTGCAATGAATTCAAACGAGTCTTCAAACGAATCAACGGCAGCCCCCGTATCGAGCAGCGACCAGGTGACGGTCGTCTTATCCACATTCAATGGCGAGGCGTATCTTCTGCCGCAACTGGAATCGCTCTACTTGCAGACACATCGCCCGCTACGGATCCTGGTGAGGGACGATGGATCGTCTGACGCCACGCGAAGTATCATCGAACGCGAACAGGCGGCAGGACGCATTGAATTGCTCGCCGGACACCAGAACATGGGGCCGGCGTTGAGTTATCTTGAGCTCTTGCGGCAGGCGGCAGCCACCACCACCGGCTTCATCGCCTTTTGCGATCAGGATGACGTCTGGTTGGCCGACAAACTGGCGCGGGCGGTTTCAGCC